>NZ_JAUBTK010000053.1:0-53527 GCF_036702455.1 Microcoleus sp. D2_18a_D3 | reverse complement strand
GACTTAGCTTTTGAGGCATTATAGAACCGTTAATGACGAGCGGGTTCTCCTGTGTATTTTGTTTGTTTTGTCAAGTACAATTTATACCAAATTAGATGAGCTTACCCTGTTCCCAGTCGGTAATCGCTGCTTGCTGCCATGCTTCATCCTCATCGGTTAATTCATCACTCAGTTCATCGAGCAATAAACAGGCTTCTACCATTGCCTGCTGTTCTTGTTGTTTGCGCCACGCTTGCAATAAAAGCTCAATTAGCCGACTGCGATTTTCTACACGATCGTCAATGTAACGCACTAGCTCATCTGGCAAAGAGATAGATACTTTCATAATTATTGTAAAACTATTTATGCCACTTTCAATACTACCAATGGTAGCACACTTCTATTTACTCACCTTACGGAACAAAAAGACGACCAACGCCCATCCAGGTTTCGATATCCAGCAAGATTTCCAGAATACGATCGACACAACGATTCCGATAGACTCGATCGGCTAAAAATCGATCGGCATCTCCAATCGTAATGACAGGTAGGGAATCCACTGTATTTTCTTCTCGGATTACCTGTTCCAGGGAGTCTTCACCCTTCATGCTGCGGTTTGCAGTAAGCAAGATCATTTGATTTTCCTGAGCAAGTCGCCAAACAACTCGATCGTTACTGTCGATCGACAAATTCATCTGCTTGAAAGTGACAAAACGAATTGGGAGTAGATTTAACCAGCCTTGACTCGCAATATTGCCCAATAAAATCTCTGCATGACCTCCGAGATTGTGATCGATCAGAAAATTCATGCTTCTAGTTCGTGTTTGGCTTTCTGTTCTCGGAGTTTTGCCCAAAGAGCCTCTCGACCGGGTTTGGGTGGCATCGCTGCAACGCGGGCAGAATGTTCGCGATTGCGTTCTTCCCAGTAATGCTGAATTTCCTTAGCTTGCTTTAAAACAATTTGATATTCTGCTTCGACTTCTGCACGATTTGCCTCAATGTAGGATAAAGCAACGTTAATCTGATCCTCTGTTAAGTCAAACAAGGAACGGATAAACTTCGGGGGATATTGAGCCGTCAAATAGTCCATCACATCATAGAGAGTGATGCGCGTACCTGAAATTGTCAGTCCGCGCTCTGTACGAATAATGATTGGTTGGTTGTTGGATACTGAAACCATACCCATAGCCTCTGAAACAGTCTAGGAAATAATCCGATCGTACCTTACAAATTTGTGATGTCGTGTTTGTAGAAACCTTTGAGCAAATCCACCAGACGCCCCCTACACAAAATTAGCCGGATCTTGATCTCGCCGATGCTTCAGCAGAATCGGAGAACCTTGGCCATCACCCACCAAAGCCGCCGTTTCCTCCAACGCTTCCCTCAGCCGCTTGGCGGCGTAGATCGACATATCGCGGGGCACATTCACCCGATCGCGCAAATACCGCAAAGCCGCATCAGAACCCGGCGGCGGCGTACAAACTTCGCCAGTCATCATCAAAGTTAAAGCACAACGCAAAGCCTCATCGAATAAGTTGTCATCAGCCGGATTGACTCGAACGATGTTGCGGTGGTGCTTAATGACGCGGTGAAGTGCTTCAGCGCGGGAGGTTTCCGGTTCTGGATACATCACATCCGGCAGGCCAGCCCAAGGCCCATTATCCACGCGGGCTTTATTCAGAAGCATCTGAGGTTCGCCGTTTTCATAACACCCGCCCATCTGAGGCGGTAAATCGTGGACGTGGGTGTGAAAATCGCTCTGAGTGCCGCGATAGGTAGGGCGGGTTTCCATCGCCGCAAACCAGTCAGCAAAGCGCGGGTTTTCTTCCCGCATCGAGTAGCCTTTGTAGTAGTAAAGACTGGCATTCATCCGTTCCACGTAGGGCGTAAAGATCACATCCGCAGTGCCAAATTCATCGAGGAAATAAGGCCCCGGAGTGCTGGCGAGAGCCTTTTCTACCTGGGCGACGACACTGATAAATTGGTTGCGGTTGTGCTGTTCTACTTTGGCTGAACTTGCTGGGTAGCACAGCCAAGAGCACCAGGCCCTAAACAGCAGTCGCTCTAGCCGCCGCAGGGGTATTACTGCGGGGTTCTCCATGCCCAAACCCAAGGGGCCATAGACTCGTTCCAGGGCGATTAAGATATCATCGCTTTCGGTGATGATGCGGCCGTCTAGTTCGATCGCCGGTAGCATTCCCGATGGCACTTTGCGCTTGTACCAGCTTTCTTTTTCCCCGTAGCAGAACATAGTAACTTTCTCAATGCGGTAGGGGATTTGTTTTTCTTCTAACCACAACCAGATTTTTTGGCAGTAGGGACACCAAGCATGGTTATCGCGGTACAGGGTGACTCGCACATCGGATTCGGTTTTGCCAAAGAGGCGCAAGCGGGATTGAGCGTTGGTGGGGCCGTTTGTGCGATCGACTTCAAAATCTGTGAGGGCTTCTAATTCTGTCCAGCTTAGGGGGGTCATGGGGTTTTAGATTTTAGATTTTAGATTTTAGATTGGAGAATTGAAGACAGCGACTGCTTCGTGGCAATAATAAAACTTACCCACCAACTCTATCTGTAGGGTGCGATGTGCGCGCACCTTACCCCTACCCATAACGTATTCAACTATTTTTTGGTTGTAAGCTGTTCTGCATTTAAATTGTATCTCAAAAAACAATAAAACTCTTGTGGGGTGTCCCGCCCGCTTCTAATATGCAATTTAAATGCGCGACAGCTTAGTCCTGAATAAGATAGTTGGTTATTAGTTAAAAAAGGCTTTGAGGACTGAAGTCCTCACTACCAACTTAACTACAATTAAGGCGACATTTGGGGCGGGGGTGGGGTGTCTTGAATTTTAACCAGTGCTGCTTTCATTTCAGGAGTTGCTAGCAACTTTTGGGTATCTGCGATTAAACGATCGCCCCAGAGGTTTTCTTTGAGATATTCTACCGTAGCATAGCGTTTGTCAAGTTTCAGAGCTGCTTCTCCCATCGCGAAGCCTTTTGCTTTGTCGCCTTTGGTGTACAATGCTACTGCTAGAGCTAGCATTGCTTCGGCTGCTTTGTCATCGATCGCGATCGCCTGTTCCCAGCGTTTGATGGCGCTATCAACCTCTCCCATTTCGTATTTTACTAATCCGATATTGTTGACAGCAGGCCACAGGTTTTTTTCTAAAGCAAAGGCTTTTTCGTATTGGGCGATCGCCTGATCGAACCGCTTTAGCTTATAAAAAGCATTGCCTAAATCAAATAATGCACCTGGAGTGTCTGGTTTTAACTTTAACCCTGCTTGCAAATATTCGGCTGCTTTCTCGTAGTTCGATTTCCGAAAGTGAGCTTCTCCCAAGACAAATTTAATTGATGGATTTTCTGGCGACAGAGATTGAGCTTGCCCCAAAGCTTCAATGCCTTTGTCAAACTGCTCGACTTGAAGGTACAAGCTGCCTAACAAAGTCCAAGTTTGAGCATTTTTGGGGGCTAACTGTGTGGCGAGTTCGGCTCTAGGTACCGCTAGTTCGTACTGCTGGAGTCTGGCTAGCTGGACGGCTTCTTCTGCAAGGCTCAAGGCCGTTTGTTCGAGTTGGGCCGAGTCGATTTGCAGGGTGTAAGGCAGGAGTGCCTGAGAGGCAGCAGGCTCGGGCATTGCCCCCAAACCGAGTGCGAGTAGCAGAGATATTAAAGGAATGCGATTAGGCACTGTACAGCCCCAGAAAAAAATATAAGGGTTTCTCGATCGCCTATAATAACTCATATTTTTGAGTTTTGATATTGCTTCTTGACTCGCAACACTTCTGGGTTTTCATTTAAATACTTCTCAAATTATGTTTGCACTCAGGATAGCCGTTTTTCTTCACTATTTTAGAGACGACTGAGAAGGTCACTACAAACAAGCTAAGTTATGAGCTATTATAAAGTTGAATCAGTTAATAAATAAGGCTTCGCGGTTGTCAGTTAAAGCTCTACAAAATTCTGTTTTAGCTCATAAATAATAGTTTATTTTTACTGATTTATAAACGAGTTAATTCCGCACTACCAACCTGGTAAATCCTTCATTTTCACGAGCTTGAGTGAGTTAATAAAGCCTGTTGAATTTTATCTAACAATTGTGCTGCTGATAAGGAAGAAGGCAAAATTTTGGCTGATACTTCTTGCAGTAGAAAGTCGATCGACTCGGATTCCGAATTTACTGCAGACCGATAATCCCAGACTAAAATTGGCAGTTTTACTGCCATTTGTCGCAGGTTCGATAGCGCCTGCAGCATAGCGGTTGATTCTGAGGGGGCATCTCGCAAACACAGCAAAACTAAGTCAACGCTTTGATATTGCAACTGCTGCAAAACTTCTGTCCAACAGGGAGCGATCGACCCTCGAAATCCTGCGGTGTGGATGTACTGGATCAAAGCTTGAAAGTTGGGAGTAGAAAACTGGGAATTGGGGAGGGGAATCTCGGCATTTGTCGATCGAGCGCCATGTTCCAATTCTTCCGTTGGGTTCCCCCCAGAAGAGGAGTGCAAATCGGGTAAAGTCGAAATGTCGGCAAATAAAATGCTGGGCTTCCAACTCATGCCCGCAGCAACTTGAATTACTTGCCACAAAGCACTTGGCATTAACCCGGTTGGTGAATTTTCACCGTCGTCGGGACTGCTAGTGGCTAAACAGGGAAATACCGACAATCCTTTGACTTGATTTGCCAGTTGCGTAGTTCGGGAGTCTAAAGTCACCAAGGGGAGAGAACCCAAATTTCGAGACCGACTTAACTGTTCGATAAAAGCTAAGGGGTTTTGCAGTTGACTTGTACCATCCAAGACGATCGCGTCGGGCCGCCAAATTCTGGCCACGAGTTCTGCTTGGCCGAGGTCGTCTGCTTCTAAAACCCGGCAGTAGTTGGGGTTGAGCAGTAAAGCGGAACCTTGAGACGAACTGTTTTGCGGGCTGAGCCACAACACGGTTAAAGGACTTTTTACTTTCGGGCTACTAGCATTACTTTTGCCGATCAAGTCTCCCAGCAGCCGCCGCAAAGCGGGTTCTTCCACCGGCAAGCTCAAAAAGCCTTCGGCCCTGTTGACACTGGCCCGTTCTTTTTCGCCTCTGGTGGCCGTGACGATCGCCGGAATCGATCGGGTATCCGGGTCACTCTTGAGCAGCGTCAGCACGTCCCAACCCGACAGCAGTGGCAGCAGCGGGTTGAGGAAAATCGCTTCGGGACTGAACCTGCGAGCTTTTTCCAGCGCTTCGGTGCCGGAACGGGCGACTATTACTTGGTAGCCCAAACCTGAGATGACGTTGGTTAAATCTTCGATATATTTGGGAACTGCTTCGACTATTAATACTAAACGAGAGCGAGAATTGGCGATCGGAATCTGATATTGGGGTTTTAATAATTCTGACTCAGCGGCTCCCGGTGCCGGGACTTCTTCGCTGCTGTTTCCCGGAGGAGTTGGTGGCAACAGCAGGGTAAATTGAGAGCCTTGGTTTTCTGAGGAAATAAACGAAACGTCTCCGCCGTGGAGCCGAGCTAGGCGTTGAGTTAGTACCAGTCCCAGTCCGGTTCCTTGAAAGCGCCTGGTGAGGGGGCTTTCTAGCTGTTGGAATTTCTGAAAAATCAGGTGCTGTTTGTCGGCAGGGATGCCGATTCCAGTGTCCCAAACTTTGAATGCGATCCAGCCTTCCCAAACATTTACTTTCAATCCGATTTTGCCACCGAGTTCGGTAAATTTTAGGGCATTGGAAAGGAGGTTAACCAGCATTTGCCGCAGTCGCAGTTCGTCGGCAATTAAGTGGCTCAGTCCCGGTTCTATTTCGAGTGTAAATTCTATTTGGGCGGAGGGTTCTGCGTTTGCTGTACCGTCCGTTGTGCTCGGAACGGGAGGGTTTTTTTCTTCTTGCTGTTGCAGTTGTTTTGCTTGTTCAAAGGCTCTTTGGCAGGTTGATTCTATTTCGACTGCTTCGGGAATTAGTTCTAGCTGCCCGGTTTCCATCCGGGTCAAGTCTAATATATCGTTAACAATTGTCATCAAATGCCGCCCGCTTTTATGGATTAGTTTGGCGTAGCGTGTTTGGCGATCGTTTAGTTCTCCGATCAATTTATCTTTGAGGAGGCTGGACAAACCGAGGACGGCGGTGAGCGGGGTTTTTAGTTCGTGGCTGATGCAGGATAAAAATTCGTCTTTTAGTCTGTTGAGGTGGATTAAATCTGCGTTTTTCGCTGCTAGTTCTTTGGCGACTAAATGTTCTTCGGTGACATCTTGTCCCATTACTAAAATTAGCTTGTCTGAGAGCGGCTGTTTGACAAATTGCCAGATCCGTTCTTGACCTTTTTGTACCGGGCACTCGCAAATGTAGGTGTCTGGTTTGCCGGCCATAGGACACCAAGCTGGAGCGGTTAAGGTTGAGGGGGAGGCTGCAGCGTACAAGGGCAGCGGGCAACTGGTGGCTGCTGTTGAATCACGCGCGGCGAAGCTATCCTGCAGGGAATCGCCCGATCTACTTGCTCCTACTAGGCTCCTGCAGTCGGTGGTGATGCCCTCTAACTGCACGCTCTTGTATTCGCTTGTTAAATGGCTTGGTTTACGAGGCGAGTGTTTACCCAAATTTGCTGCTGGTTCTGGAACTGGTTCTGGGCCTGCTCCCAGCAAAGTCCGCCACGCTGCGTTTTGACTGACTATTTGTGCGGTTGGGGTTTGCAATCTCAGGGGCAGGGGCAGTTTTTCCAACAGTTCAACTAGGGAGTTCAGGTTTTCCGAAGGTTTCAATCCTGCTTCTAGAAAGCGTAGTTGAGCGCCTAGGGCCGTGGCGATGGCTTCGGCAACAGGTTTTAATTCGATTTCTTTGACGGCTGTTGCCTGCTCTGGGAGGCTGCTGAGAGAGCTGCTGTTAAGTGCGGCGAATTGCAGCAGGCTCAGGCTGTCTAGCATTCCTAAAAATTGACCGCTGGCATCTGTCAGGGCGATCGGGTTGTTTGATGAAATGCCTGCGGTTTGACGGTTTGGCCGGGCTGGGGTGTTCTGTTCCTCTGTTTGCAGGTACTGCCAGAATTCGCTGACGCTCATAGCGGCGGGTAATGCCCTGACTGGTTCGAGCGCGATCGGGCTTTCTGACAAAGGTTGCTGCCCGTCGTTTGTGCGATCGGCTCCCCAAGCCCAAAGGCTGCGGAGATACACTAATCCCAGCGGCTGTAACTGCTCGTTGACTACTGCGACTCGATCGCAGTTGCAGGATCTGAAAATTGACTGCAGCGATTCTAGCGCACCCGTTTGGAGGCACAGCGGCACTGGATCTATAAAATTTTTGAGACTGGGGGTGGTGACTGGCATAACAAACCTGAGAGTCTGCTCGCGAGAGCAGTAATATTTTTGATGCTCAATGTAGCTGCGAATTTCTGTATCTTATTTGTTTTATATCAGTTCGCTATCAGGCTCGGTATCTGCACCGAGACCGGGGAGTCCGATGCCTACACCTGATTTGAGGCGACTAGCAATTATTTTAAGGCTTAAGCTTAATTGCAGAAATCACGCTCAGGGTGCTTGACACAAAAACCACGGAGTAGACTTTGATTCTTCTTCTGGTAGAAGCGCATCACTTATTTTGCGGTTAAGATTGGTTAAAATAAATGTTGAGATGATTGTTAAAATGTTAAGTTTTTTGTAAAGGAGATATCAACTCTGAGCGATCCAGCACTTTCAGGCAACTTAGGTGGTACACCTACAGCTTTGCTTCCTCAACTGTCTATCGGTATTTTTGTCCGCTCTGAGGAAATCGCAGCCTCTGCGATCGAGCTTTTGAGAGCCGAACGCTATACTTTAACGCACATTAAGTCGGCAGTGGAGCTTTTGGGGTTCCTTAAGCACAATTATCACCTTGATTGTTTGGTTTTGGAGGTGGATGGGGATCTGCGATCGCTTCTGGGCAAGCTGCAAGAACGATCGCTCTTTTTGCCTGCTGTAATTTTTTCGCCTCACGCGCCGGTAGATGGCAGGCCCGAAGCACCATATTCAGATGGTTTTGAGGCCGCAGCCAGTACCGCCAACAAGAGTCAAGACGAAAGCTGTGCTTTTTTTTATCACCCTGCTGAGGTGCAACTGGCAATCGCTCGATCGAGCTCCATAGCTGCCGGTATCGATCGGGCGATCGCACAATTTCTGAAACTTTCAACTCCGGTTCCTGTCAATTACCAATCCGTAACGGTTGATGCGACAGCCCAATTGACGGCTCAAAGTTTGCTCAGCCGACAGCAGCGGCGGCTGGCGGAAAAATTACGGGAGCGATTAGGATACTTAGGTGTGTATTATAAAAGAAATTCCCAGATTTTTTTGAGAAATCTGTCGGCCCCAGAGAAACAAAAGTTTTTGGAGCAACTCAAGTCTAGTTATCGCGGCATCGTTTTGAATTATTTTTCTCAAGATGCTGCGGTCAACAATCAAATAGATGAATTTGTGAATTTGGCTTTTTTTGCTGACGTTCCCGTGACTCAAATTGTAGAAATTCACATGGAATTGATGGACGAGTTTGCTAAACAGCTAAAATTAGAAGGACGCAGCGAGGAAATATTGCTTGATTACCGTTTGACCCTGATTGACGCGATCGCTCATATGTGCGAGATGTATCGGCGATCGATTCCGAAAGAAACATCTCAAGGTAGAATGTAGCAGGGATTCGGCCTAATTTAAGAAAGAAAAGGTAGAAGGTAGAATCTAACAAAAAAGAAAGGAGCCGACCAACGGCCGCGCGAGCGCGAGGCAGCAATTATTATAAAATAACAAAGAACAGCGGATTTAAGACAAATAACAACTACAACTAACATCTGACAACTAATACTCAACATTTAAAAAAGTTCATGAGTCCTCTGAAGAAAACCTACGTTCTGAAGCTGTACGTTGCGGGGAATACTCCCAACTCAGTGCGAGCTTTGAAAACCCTAAAGGACATCCTAGAACAAGAATTTCAAGGAGTCTACGCGCTGAAAGTCATAGATGTTCTCAAAAATCCTCAGCTAGCAGAAGAGGACAAAATATTGGCAACCCCGACGCTGGCAAAAATCCTGCCACCGCCGGTGCGAAAAATTATTGGCGATTTGTCCGATCGCGAGAAAGTTCTGATAGGATTAGATTTGCTCTATGAAGAACTTCGCGAAGAAGACATGAATTCATAAGATAATCAGGTGAGAGTCAGTCGATTTTAGATTTGAGACTTCGGTTTGGCGTGAAACGTTCGGCGAGGGCGAGCGTCGAAGCGTCGAGTCGCGCGATCGTCGAACGATTTTAGATTTTAGGTTTACTCAACAGATGAATCTGGGAGGTTGAACAAAAGTCTAAAATTTTTATCTTTCCACGACAGGAGTACGTGGCACGGTATCGGTTTTTGGGCGGGGTCATTAGTCAGCAGTCAGCAGTCATTAGTTATTGAGCAAGAGCCAAAACTAAAAGCTGGGTACAAAGACTCATGATCGGCGGTTAATGAGTGACAACTAAAGAATACTGAGAGTTGACAAAAATCGACATGAATGAAATTAGTCAAACGGTTCAACGAAAAGGATTGGTAACGCCAGGAGTTGAAAAAATTCGCACGATGATTGAGGGTTTCGATGACATCAGTCACGGCGGAATGCCACTCGGCCGAACCACCCTAGTCAGCGGCACGTCAGGAACGGGAAAAACTTTATTTGCCGTACAATTTCTCTATAACGGAATTACCCATTTTGACGAAGCGGGAGTGTTCGTAACTTTTGAAGAATCTCCGACAGATATTATTAAAAATGCTTGCAGTTTCGGTTGGGATCTGGCACAGTTAATCGAGGAAGGCAAGCTATTTATTTTGGACGCTTCCCCCGACCCGGAAGGTCAAGATATCGTAGGAAATTTTGATTTATCAGCCTTAATCGAGCGAATTCAGTACGCCATTCGCAAATACAAAGCCAAGCGAGTTTCTATAGATTCGGTGACAGCCGTATTTCAGCAGTACGACGCTGCATCGGTGGTGCGCCGAGAAATTTTTCGCTTAGTTGCCCGCCTCAAACAAGTCGGAGCAACTACAGTTATGACTACGGAACGGGTGGAAGAATACGGCCCGGTGGCTCGGTTTGGGGTGGAAGAGTTTGTGTCGGATAATGTGGTGATTGTTCGCAACGTATTGGAAGGAGAACGCCGCCGCCGCACCATCGAAATTTTGAAGTTGCGCGGTACAACTCACATGAAGGGCGAATATCCTTTTACGATGACTAATGACGGAATTAATATTTTCCCATTGGGGGCGATGCGATTAACTCAAAAGTCTTCAAACGTGCGGGTTTCTTCGGGCGATAAAACTCTCGACGAGATGTGCGGTGGCGGCTTCTTCAAAGACTCAATTATTTTGGCTACGGGTGCAACGGGAACCGGCAAAACGCTATTGGTTAGCAAGTTCTTGCAGAATGCTTGTATGAACGGCAATCGGGCGCTGTTGTTTGCCTATGAAGAGTCGCGGGCTCAGTTGTTCCGCAATGCTTATTCTTGGGGCATTGATTTTGAGGAAATGGAAGAGAAAGGACTGCTGAAGCTGCTGTGCACTTACCCGGAATCGGCGGGTTTGGAAGACCACTTGCAGAGTATTAAATCAGAAATTGCTGAGTTCAAACCTTCTCGAATTGCTATAGACTCGCTGTCGGCGTTAGCTAGGGGTGTCAGCAATAATGCTTTCAGGCAATTTGTGATCGGAGTGACTGGTTTTGCGAAGCAGGAAGAAATAACCGGGTTTTTCACGAATACAAGCGACCAGTTTATGGGTGCTCATTCGATTACGGACTCCCATATTTCTACGATTACTGACACGATTATCATGTTGCAGTATGTAGAGATTAGAGGAGAAATGTCGCGGGCAATTAATGTGTTTAAGATGCGCGGTTCGTGGCACGACAAAGGAATTCGAGAATACACGATTACTGAAAGAGGGCCACAAATTAAAGATTCGTTCAGTGGTTACGAACGGATTATCAGCGGTTCTCCTAGTCGGATTACGATTAATGAGAAGAGTGAGCTATCGCGGATTCTCCAGGGTGTGCAAGGTCAAGACGATGAGGATATTTGAGAGTTAGCAGTATGCTTGTAAGTGGCGCGGCGCGCACCGCTGTGGTGTGAGTTCGCCCAAACAGCCATCACTTTTTAACAATTGATCATTAAAAAAGATCGATCGCGAACGATCGATCTTTTTAAGTAGTTAAACAAAATTAATTACACAAACAACTAATATGATACATTGAGAATATCAAGTTGTATTCAAAGAGGTTTTAGTCGTTCCCCGGAGCAACTATTTATCAAAGCCCCTGCGGTTATACTGGTGGAAGCCAAGAAAGAAGACTTTAAACCTGCTCGCTTAGCGTCTAGTGGCTGATCTAGAGAGAACTTACTATGAAAATTCATTCACAAGTATGTATTTATGTAACCATGCAATAAATTTGTGAAGACAAGCCAACAGACTCAACAATGTAGCATAATTATGATTAAATTTACATTGTTTCAGTATTTAGATTGGCGATCGCTAGGTCAACACTTCGGACGGTTTGCGATCGCTAACGGTAAAATAAGGGTTCTAGGCTTTTACTCAAAAACTGTCCGGGGTCTTGTTAGCAGATTAACGCATAATTAAATTACTCCTGTTATTTATCCCCGACATTGTAACTTAAAACCATGAACTATTTACACCGACTGAAACCAACTAGGCAAATATCAATCTGGTTAGCTGTTGTGTGTTCAGGAATCGCCACCGCTTGCCAAGGGTCTCCTGCAACTAAAACCAGTCCTCAACCTTCTGTTAAGGTAGCTTCTCCGGCCCCCATAACCCGTTTTGATGGCACAACTATTACTATCTTAACTCGCGATTTGCCAGTGATTGCAGAACCCCTAAAACGGCGAGCCCCTGAGTTTGAAAAGCTCACCGGATCAAAAATTAAAATTATCACAGTTCCCTTTGGGAAGTTATATCAGGAAATTAAACAGGACTTGAGCAATGGAACTAAAAAATATGATGTGATTGTCTTCGCTCCTCAATGGATGGTAGATTATGCGACACCTGGGTATCTGGAAAATTTAACTGAACGAGTCGCTGCTGATCATACTATTGAGTGGAAGGATATCGCTCCATTATTCCGAGATTTTAGCTCTAATTACCAAGGAAAAATTGTCACTATTCCCCTCGATGGTGATTTTATCATGGTTTACTACCGGACAGATTTGCTGCAAGCTGAAGGCCTCAACCCGCCGGAAACTTGGGAAGATTATTTAGCGATCGCGAAGCGATTTCAAGGTCGGGATTTGAACGGTGATGGTACTCCCGATTACGGTTCCTGCACGGCAAAAAAACCTAACGCTCAGTCCTATTTTATGTTTTGGTCTGTTGCTACTTCTTTCCTCCAAAGTCAGGGAACTCAACAAGGTGCTTTTTTCGATCCAGATACCATGAAGCCACTGGTTAATAATGAAGGGATAGCTGCCGCCTTAGATATTTATAAAGAAACATTAAAATATAGCCCTCCTGACGAATTGAATTTTGATCTGGAACAGGCTCGCGACTTTTTTATTGCTGGCCGCTGCGCGTTAACCTTAGACTGGGGCGATACTGGTCTCCTGGCAATCACACCTAAATCTAAAGTTAAAGATAAAGTTGGAGCCGTCATTTTGCCAGGAACCAAACAAGTGCTCGATCGCACCACTGGTAAACTAATACCTTGTGATAAAGTTACTTGTCCTTTTGCTCTCAATGGCATTAATCATGCTCCCTATGCGGCCTTCGGTGGTTGGGTGGGAGCCATTAACAAAGCAGCCCCTCCTAAGAATAAAGATGCAGGTTATGCTTTCATATCCTATATGAGTCAACCAGCGCAATCCAATATCGATGTTACGATTGGATGGACGGGTTTTAATCCTTATCGGATCTCGCAATTTACTAACCGAGAACCTTGGATAAAAACAGGTATGAGTTTTGAAGCTACGAGTAATTATCTTGGTGCAATCGGCGTTAGTCTTAGAAGTCCTAATATCGTTCTTGACCTGCGAATTGCTGAGAATAACCGCTATCAAGGAGAGATCCTTGACCAAACAATAGCAGAGTTTTTAGCTGGCAAAATTACCAGGGATGAAGCGATGCAGCAAATCAATAATAACTGGGAGAAAATTACCAATAAAATTGGGCGAAAAGAGCAACGGGCTGCCTACCGATATAGTCTTGGTTTGAGTCAATAATCGGTAAAAAATTGTCATGTTAAAAAATCACAAATTTATTCAAAATTTGATTGTTTCCAATGTCAAATTAAAACAGCATGGCTGGGGATTAAGCGCTAAACTCACAGCCGCTTATTCGGTTTTAATTGTGCTTGTTGCTGGGATGTTAACAGCTAACCTTTACCTACATTTGCGAACAGCACAGCTTCAGGCTATACGCGATCGCATCTTCGATCTCGTCAGCCTAGCTACGCCACAAATTGACAGCGATTACCATTCCCTAATTATCAGTTACAACGATCAACAACGCCCTTACTATCAAATCCTCTGGAAGCGCCTCCAAACCATTCAAGCAACCACCAAAGGTATTAATCGTATTTACACCTTACGTCATCTTCCCAATGACAAAATTGTGTATGTGATTGACTATTCCCCGCCTCCTAAATCCATCGCCACTGTCGGCGAAACAGTCACTAATTTAACACCACTATTAGAGGCAAAAATCAATAATCTTACAGGCCCACTTGTGGAAGAACATTTGCTCCAAAATCAAGATGCAAAACCTATTCTATACGGTTATGCACCGATTATTGACGCAATGGGGAGGCGGGAAGGAATACTGGTGATTGAATTGGATGCTTCAGCAGTAATTCAGAGCGAAATTCAGGCGCGAAATTTGGCTTTAATAACATTTTTGATCACATTACCAATAGCAGTAAGTATTGGTTGGTGGTTGGCACGGCGACTGACTTCCCCGATTGCGGAATTAGTAGTTGTAGCAGAAGCAATTGCCCAAGGACAACTGGAGCAAACTGTAAAAGTTTATAGTAAAGATGAAGTCGGAACTCTTGCCAATGCTTTCAATCACATGAGTCATCAATTGAAAGAATCCTTTGATACTCTTGAAGCCAAAGTTGCGAAACGTACCACCGAACTTGCTCAAGCAAATCAGGAAATTAGCGGACTTAATCAGCGTCTCAGAGCTGAAAATATCCGTATGGGTGCGGAGTTAGAAGTAACGCGCAGACTGCAAATGATGATTTTACCTAAACAACAAGAATTAGAGTCAATTGAGGGGTTAGAAATTGCTGGATTTATGGAACCTGCTGATGAAGTCGGCGGCGACTACTACGATGTGCTGCAAAAAAATGGTCTGGTCAAAATTAGCATCGGTGATGTCACCGGACATGGTTTGGAAAGTGGGGTGATCATGCTGATGGCCCAAACCGCTGTCAGAACCCTGCAAGAAAGTAATCAGACCGATCCGGTACAATTTTTGGATATTCTCAACAACACCATTTATAAGAACATCCAGCGCATCAACCCTGCTAAAAGCCTAACTCTTGCCCTGCTTGACTATGCTGACGGAATTTTGAGTTTGAGCGGACAACATGAAGAAGTC
Organism: Microcoleus sp. D2_18a_D3; assembly: GCF_036702455.1. Taxonomy (NCBI): domain Bacteria; kingdom Bacillati; phylum Cyanobacteriota; class Cyanophyceae; order Oscillatoriales; family Microcoleaceae; genus Microcoleus; species Microcoleus sp. D2_18a_D3. Next base: position 38,966 of record NZ_JAUBTK010000053.1, on the reverse strand, counting down.
ATTGTAGTACGTTCTGGAGGTAAAGTTGAGCGGATTGATACGATGAATCTCGGCTTTCCCATTGGCTTGGATGAGGAAATTGCTGATTTCATTGCGTCTGAACAGATACAAATCAATTCGGGAGATGTAGTGATACTATACACTGATGGAATAACAGAAGCATTCGACATCAATCGCCAGCAATACGGGATTGAGCGGTTATGTGAAGTAGCCAGTCGCAACTGTTCCCTCTCAGTAGAAGGAATTAGACAAGCGGTGATTGATGATGTGCGGCAGCATATCGGCTCTCAGAAAGTTTTTGATGATATTACTTTGGTGGTGCTGAAACAAAAATAGCTACGCAAGCGAGGATGTAGAAATGCTATTTACTCGCTTACGACACCAGTAAAGCCCGTCGTACCCCCTCACTGGGAAGTGCGACAAACTAGGGGTAGAAACTATAACTTGATAACTGTTTTGAGGAGATTAAGATTGCACGGTTGGCGTTGCTGATTTACGGCATGAAATGCTAAATAGGCAAGTCATAGAAACCAGTATCCACAAAGCTTCGGGATTTTCAACTGATTTTTTTCCTACCCTGATCAAGCAACGCCGCCAATATTAGCAGTGGCTAGCAGCAGGACTAATTCTTCCTAATATCGCGGTGAAGGTGTCGGCACGTCAACTCATCTAACCGACTTTAATCGCTAAGAGCGATCGCCTTCTTGAGTATACCGAGATGAAGCAGAAATATCTAGAGCTAGAGATTACCGAAATGGCAACGATGCGGAATTTTGACATTACCTACAATGTTTTGGACCCATTATCGAAGCGTGGTATTGGGATTTATGTTAATGACTTGGGACTGGGTATGCTGCTTTTAACTACCTGAAAAATTTTCCGGTGAAGTCGCTCAAAATTGAGCCCTCATTTGTGCGCGATTGATTTAGCCAGCGATCGGATCGCTTGCGGAATTGTCAAAGCCATAGTTGCAATCCCTCATGGCTTAAATCTCAGCACAATTGCCGAAGGAATTGAAACCCAAGCGCAATTGCAATAGTTACAAGCGATCGCCTAGGAAATCGGGCAGCGTTATATGTTGAGGAAGCCTGTCACTGCTGAGGTTGCCACTCAATTAATCCGACATCCTGAATTGTTGTCTACCACTATGTGGAATCAGCAATCCTCCCTCATGAAAGCGCGCAAAAGTCTTATAATTAATTTAATGCTCGTGTCGCTCAAATGACTCAAAAAATTTTACGGCGGAATAATATAAAAGTGTTTGGACAAGGCAGCCAGACCATGATGTTTGCTCATGGATTTGGGTGCGATCAAAATATGTGGCGTTTCGTAACACCGGCCTTCGAGAAGGACTACAAAATCATCCTATTTGATTATGTAGGTTCGGGGCAGTCTGATATTAGTGCCTACAGTCCTGAACGGTACAGCGACCTCAATGGCTATGTTCAGGATGTCCTCGATATCTGTGAAGAATTGGCCTTGAGTGATGTGATTTTTGTCGGCCATTCTGTCAGCAGTATGATCGGCCTTGTGTCCTCAATTCAAGCTCCTAATTACTTTAATCGCCTGATTTTCGTAGGGCCTTCACCCTGCTACATGAATGATTTACCAAATTATTACGGAGGGTTTGAGCGCCAAGATATTGAGGATCTCCTCGATATCATGGAGAAAAATTACATTGGTTGGGCAAGCTTTATGGCGCCAATGGTGATGCAGAATGAGGAGCGTCCAGAGTTAAGTGAGGAACTTGAGGCAAGTTTTTGTTCCACCGATCCGGTGGTTGCAAGTCGCTTTGCCGAGGTAACTTTTTACTCTGACAATCGCAGTGATTTACCGAAGGCCTCAGTACCTTCACTGATATTGCAATGTACTGATGACATGGTAGCTCCCACCGAGGTAGGGCATTATCTCCACCGCCACCTGCCTAAAAGTACGCTACGGCTGATGAAAGCTACGGGACATTGCCCGCACATGAGTCATCCACAAGAGACGATCGACATGATTAAGGAGTATTTGAGTGCACCTCATACTACCTGATTTGTATGGCAAACATGACCTACCAGATAGACGAGCTACTAAACACGTCACCCTGTGGATTCCTCTCGTTTGCTGACGATGGTACGATCCTAATGGTCAACGCCACATTACTGCAATTACTCGGACACGAAACCGATGAACTGCGGGGACAGAAAATGGAATCCATTCTGCCGATCGCCAGCCGGATTTTCTATCAAACCCATTTCTTCCCCCTGTTGAAGCTCCACGGTAAAGTAGAGGAAATTTACTTCTCATTAAGGTCGAAGGAGGGTAGTGAGATACCCATGCTGATCAACGCTGTGCGTCGAGAGAAGGGAGGAAGCTTCATCAACGATTGCATCTTGATCTGTATCCGCCAGCGTATCCTGTACGAAGGTGAAATTATTAAAGCAAAAAAAGCAGCCGAGGCAGCTATTCTCGCCCAAAAGCAAGCGGAAATCGCCCTGCGGAAACAGTACGACAAGGCGATATTACTTCAAGAAATTACTCAACACATCCGTCAATCTCTTGATTTGTCTACAATTTTTGAGATTGCTTCCCAGGAGATTCGCGTGTTTCTTGATGCCGAGCGCGTCGGCATATTTAAGTTCTATCCTGACAGTAATTTTGGATATGGTGAGTTTGTTTCAGAATCCGTAGGCGAAGGCTGTAAATTGGTAAGCAAAAATCAATTTAACGACCCGTGTGGTGGTGAACAAGATCCGGATTCATATCAAGAATGGAGAATGCAGGTAGTTGAAGATATCAATAATATTGACCTTCAACACTGTTACCGCGCTCTTTGGAAACAATTTCCGGTTCGGGCTAATTTAGTTGCGCCGTTGCTCAATGGACAAGATTTGTGGGGGTTGTTATGTATTCATCAATGTTCTGCTCCTCGGCAATGGGAAGAATTTGAAATTGACCTTGTTAAACAGATTGCTAATCAGTTAGCGATCGCCATTAAACAAGCGGATATTTTTCAGAAGTTGCAGAAGGAATTGGCAGAAAGGCAGCAGGCTCAAGCGCGCATGAGAGAAATCAATCAACAACTGGCACTCTCTAACGAAGAACTAGCCCGCGCTACTCACCTCTTAGAACAAGTGGTAAATATTGATGGGTTGACTCAAATTGCTAATCGCCGCTGTTTTAATGACCGCTTAGAGCATGAATGGCAGCGCCTATACCGGGAACAAAAACCTATTTCTCTTTTGTTATTTGATGTCGATTATTTCAAACGTTATAATGATTGCTACGGTCATCAAATGGGGGATGATTGTCTGTTCAAACTTGCTCAGACTGTGCAAGAAGTGGTCTACCGTCCGGCGGATTTAGTGGCGCGTTACGGCGGAGAAGAATTTGCCATCATTTTGCCTAATACAGATATTGAAGGAGCGAGTTCGGTGGCCCAACGGATTCACGCTGCTATTCAAGCTTTGCATATTCCTCACAAAACCTCTGATGTGAGCGATGTAGTTACTATTAGTATGGGTATCGCCAACTTGATTCCGATTGCGGAACTATCATCGGCTGACTTGATTGCGATCGCCGATCGTGCACTCTACCGTGCTAAGGAACAGGGGCGGAATCAGTCCGCAACCTGCGACTACAGCGGCGATTCGATTTTTGACACTGACGCTTAAATCACAATAATTGAGACCGAGGACAAAAATTTGTCCCCGGTCTCTCAAAGTCAGTCAATCGATTTTAGATTTTAGATTTTAGATTTTAGAGGCGACCCCACGGATAAATGCGGGGGCTTGAGGATTTTCGATTTGCGATTTTGGATTGATTCCACGGATAAATCACGTGGCTGGTACCATCAAGAAATTCGTGGTCATTGTATAAATTTAAATGAGCACGGAGGGAAATTAAAAACTCGGCTCCGACCGTCGCAGATTTTCCAGAGCCCGCCGACTTGCTCAACCAGTTGAAAGCACAGCGCAAAAAGTCCGGGGCAAACTTGGCTGATATGGAGGTGGTTTTGCAGATACTTGGAACAGATGGGAGCGAAATTGGAGCGGAAAATAGGACGATCGGTAATACAATTAACCTTAAACCCTTACTCCACAAAAGACATATAAAATGAGCACGGAGGGATTTGAACCCCCGACCCTCAGGACCGGAACCTGATGCTCTATCCACTGAGCTACGTGCCCTCGACTTTCTACAGTATAACACGTCTTGCGGAAAATGGCGAGTGCGATCGCAAATTTCCTGACCTGCCTCCAAACCGCTTGAGCCATGCGGGTTAAACTCGCCCGCGCGATCGGGTATCAGGCAGTTCTCGAAGCCAGAGACTGCAAATTCTGCCTAAATGGTGACAATAATACGACAATGGGTAAAATAATAGACTTTAATCGAGCCAACATTAGGTTCACATGCGATCGGGGTCGAGCATCTACCACAGCTAAAATAGCCCGCATCAATTCCCCCTAGCTCATCGGCAGTAAATAAATGGTGCTGCTGTTAAGACCGGTTGTGCAAATACGGTTCTAGACTAAGTTCACAAAACCCCTCAATCTTATGGTTTCTAAAATTTTAGACAAATTACCGCTGCGAACTGTTCTCATAGTTCCATTTGTACTGCAAATCGTGGGAGCCGTGGGACTCGTAGGATATCTGTCTTTTAGAAACGGACAAAAAGCAGTTAATAACCTTGCCAGTCAGTTAATGAGCGAGGTGAGTTTGCGTGTCGAGCAAAACCTGCAAGTTTACCTGACAACTCCCCATCAAATCAATCAAACCAAGCTGGATGCTGTCAAGCTCGGCTTGTTAAAGATGGAAAACTTATCAGCTTGGGATAAATATCTTTGGCGGCAAGTACAATTATATCCCTATATCAATTTTACCTCAGTTGGCAACAAGAAGGGAAATTATAGAGGCGGTGAACAACTTTCTAACGGCTCCCGAATGATTAATGTGATAGACCCCTCTACTGGGTTAAATTTTAATTCTTACAATACGAACGCTCTCGGCGATCGCACTACAGTTACCACCATTGCCAAAAACTATGATAATCGGCAACATCCTGCGTACAAAAAAGCAGTAAAAGTCGGCAAACCCACTTGGAGTTCGGTTTTTGTTTCCTTACTAGAACCGACATTACTTATCAGTGCTCTCCAACCCGTATACAGCGACAAAAATCAGCTAGAAGGAGTATTATTTGCTGCTTTGCGTCTCGACCATTTGGGAAGATTTCTCAACAGTCTCAAAGTGGGCAAATCCGGTCAAACATTTATTGTCGATCGCCAGGGTACTTTGTTAGCAACTTCCACCACAGAAAAACCGTTTCGCACTAAAGGTAATGAAAGAGAATTGTTTAAAGTGGAAGAAAGCAGCAACCCTTTTACTCAAGCGACAGCTAAATATTTGACTGCAAAGTTTAAAAAATTAGACCAAATTAAAAAACCCGAGTTATTGAGCTTTGAAATAGATGACAAGCGACAATTTTTAAAAGTCCTGCCCTTCCAAGACGGCAAAGGTTTAGACTGGCTGATTGTCGTAGTGGTTCCCGAAGCAGATTTCACCAAAGAAATCGATGCCAATACCCGCACAGCGGTTTTGCTTTGTTTCGCAGCTTTAGGAGTAGCTGTGGCGATCGGCATTCTGACTTCTCAGTGGGTGACAAATCCTATTTTGAGCTTAAATACAGCAGCAAAAAATATTGCTAAAGGTGAATGGGACAAAACAGTAGAAAGCGAACGTTCTGACGAATTGGGGGAATTAGCCAAGTCATTTAACAGCATGGCTCAACAACTGCAACAATCTTTTGAAACTTTAGAACAGCGAGTGCAAGAGCGGACGGCCGAATTGGCTGTAGCTAAAGACAAAGCAGAGGTAGCCAATCAAGCTAAGAGCACTTTTCTTGCTAATATGAGCCACGAATTGCGATCGCCTCTCAATGCAATTCTCGGCTTTTCCCAACTGATGACTCGCAGCCAAACTCTATCCCCAGAACATCAAGAAAATATTAGTATAATTAGCAGCAGCGGAGAACACCTGCTCACCCTGATTAATAACGTGCTAGATTTATCTAAAATTGAATCGGGGCGTACTATCCTAAATCCCAAAAAATTCGACATCTATCGCCTGCTAAACGAGTTGGAAGATATGTTTAAAATAAAAGCCGCTGACAAGCACTTGCAGTTAGTTTTTGAGCGCAGTCTCGATGTGCCACAATACGTAGAAACGGACGATTTAAAATTGCGGCAAATTTTAATTAATCTGCTCAATAACTCTCTTAAATTTACCGAGGAGGGCGGTGTCTGGGTCAGAGTTAGCAAGCAGTCGTCAGGCATAAATCAGCAGGCACAAGGGGGAAAACTTGATTATCCTGAACCATCAACAAATACAGAAGTTACCCCAAGTAATGGTCTTAAGATATCTCAAGTTAGTCAGTCGGAAAATCAGATTTTTGTACCCCAAAATGACGAGGCAGCTTCGGCCTCTTCCTTCTTCCTCCATTTTGAAGTCGAAGATACTGGCCCCGGTATTGCTCCCAATGAATTAGATGATCTTTTTGAAGCTTTCGTGCAAACCAAGACAGGTAAAGATTCGCAAGAAGGTACAGGCTTGGGATTGCCAATCAGCCGCAAATTTGTGGAATTAATGGGCGGCGAAATGAGCGTCTGTTCTGCTGTTGGCAAGGGAACAAATTTTAAGTTTGACATTCAAGTTCTTGCGGTGGATGCGCCTGATATTGAAAGCGCAAAACCGACCCGCAATGTTATTGCCCTGGCACCCAACCAACACACCTATCGAATTTTGATAGTAGACGACAAACCGCTAAATCGCCAATTGTTAATTAAAATCCTCCATCCTCTGGGTTTTAAACTAAAAGAAGCTAATAACGGCCAAGAAGCTATTGAGATTTGGGAGAGTTGGGAACCGCATCTAATTTGGATGGACATGAGAATGCCTGTGATGGACGGCTACGAAGCTACGAAATACATTAAAAGCACTATTAAAGGTGAAGCTACTGCGATTATTGCGCTGACAGCGAGCGTTTTGGACGAAGAACGGGCAGTTACTTTATCGGCGGGCTGCGATGCTTTTATGAGGAAGCCTTTCCGGGAAGCCGATATTTTTGATGCTATGCACAAACATATCGGAGTGCGCTATATTTATGAAGATCCGGGTCAAGCTAATTTATCGGCAATCAAAGAGGGCGATCGCGCAATGAGTGCGGCTGATTTCGTGAAATTGCCTGATTCACTGGTAGCTGGTTTAAAGCTAGCGATACTGAATGCAGATATGGATTTAATTGATAGCTGGATCGAGCAAATTCGATTAAAGGATGCAGTAACGGCCGGTGCGATCGCAAATTGTATAGAAAATTTTGAGTACGACAAAGTTTTAAATTTAATCTCGGAAGCAATATCCCATGAATAACGACATTCCTAGCACCGATCGCGGTAATATTTTAGTAGTTGACGACACCCCAGCTAATTTGCGGCTGCTAGCCGGAATTTTGAATGGCAAGGGCTATAAAGTGCGCCCCGTACCTAGCGGCGATTTAGCGCTTTCGGCGGCAAAAGGTATGCCTCCGGATTTGATTTTGCTGGATATTATGATGCCGGAAATGAATGGATATGAAGTTTGCGAAAAAATCAAAGCTGATGAACGAACTTGCGACATCCCGGTGATTTTTATTAGCGCGGTTAATGACGTACTAGATAAGGTCAAAGCATTTGCTGTGGGCGGGGTAGATTATATTACCAAGCCCTTTCAGGTGGAAGAGGTTCTAGTGAGGGTAGAAACCCATTTAGCAATATGCCAGTTGCGAAAAAAACTCCAACAGAAAAACAATGAACTTACAGTTACTTTACACCAACTGCAAGCTACTCAGAATCAATTAGTGCAATCAGAAAAAATGGCGGCATTAGGGCAACTGATTGCGGGCATTGCTCACGAAATTAATACGCCATTGGGGGCGATTCGATCGTCTATTGGAAATATTACCAGCTTTTTGGATAATAATCTTGAAACTTTGCCAGTTTTTTTTAAAGAACTATCAACCGAACGCCAGCAGGATTTCGTGAGTTTGATGTACAGTTCCAGCAAACAAACTTACTCTTTATCTACGCGAGAAAAACGGGGATTGAAAAAAGGCGTGAAGCAGCAACTAGAGTCGGAAGGGATTGAAAATGCTGACAGCCTTGCTAGCATTTTAGTCAATATCGGATTGGAGGAAAATCTGCAAGAATTCTTGCCGTTGCTCAAAGACCCTGACAGCGAAAATATTATAAAAACGGCCTACGACTTTGCTAGCATTCACAGAAGCGCCCGAACCATCGCTACCGCTACTGAACGCGCTGCCAAAGTCGTCTTTGCCCTGAAAAATTATGCGCGTTACGATGTAAATGGGGAAAAAATACAGGTGAATATTACGGATGGAATTGAAACTGTATTAACTCTTTATCAAAACCAGATCAAGCAGGGTGTGGAAATTCTCAGAAACTATCAAGATCAATTGCCTCCGGTACTGTGTTATCCCGACGAACTCAATCAAGTTTGGACAAATTTAATTCACAATGCCTTACAAGCGATGGACAATCACGGAACTTTAACAATTGACGCGGTACAGCAACATACCAGCGTCTTGGTAAAAATTATTGACAGCGGTAAGGGGATTCAACCAGAGATTATTCCGAAAATTTTTGAGCCGTTTTTTACTACAAAACCTGCGGGAGAAGGCAGCGGGTTGGGACTGGATATTGTCAAAAAAATAATTGAAAAACATCAGGGTCAAATTGATGTGGAGTCCGTACCCGGTAAAACTGCATTTACAGTATCTTTGCCGATTAATTTAACAGAGTAGGTAAAGCGCCCCTGAGTGAAGTCGGGGGCTAAAAATTTGCCGTCTACCCGCGCGGAATGTAGAAGTTGGAAAACGGTGTGCTTACCCATCGGGGTTCACCCTCCCAAACTAAAGAAGGAAACTAGCGATGTCTAAACCAGCAATTTTGTGTGTTGACGATGAATTAGGGGTGTTGGAAAGTCTGGAAATTGAACTGCAACAGGCATTTAACGGTAAATATCTTTGCGAATTTGCTGAAAGTGCTGCCGAAGCCCTGGAGATTATTGAAGAGCTATATGAAGCTGAGGTTAAGATTCTAGTGATTGTCTCTGATTGGTTGATGCCCGGAATGAAAGGAGATGAGTTGCTGATTAAAATCCATCACAAATATCCGCAAATTGTGAAAGTGATGCTGACGGGACAAGCAGACAAAGAAGCAATCGAACGAGCCAAAATTCAAGCCAATCTTCATGCTTTTATACAAAAACCTTGGCAAAGTCAAGAATTAATTGCAGCGATTAAGTCGGGTCTAGCAAATTTATGAAAAAACCAGTCATTATTTGTGTCGATGATGAGCAGACTATACTCGATAGTCTGGAAATAGACCTGCTAAAAGCCTTTGAAGATAAATATTTAATTGAAACGGCCCAAAGCGGCGAAGAAGCTTTAGAGCTGCTGGCAGAACTTTTAGCAGAACAGTATGAAGTTCCTGTGGTTATTTCCGACCATATCATGCCTAATATGAAAGGAGATGAACTCTTAAGAAACGTTCATGCCATCTCGCCGAACACTCTCAAGATTATGCTGACGGGGCAGGCTGATTTGGAGGCGGTAACCAATGCTATTAACTATGCTAAATTGTACCGATACATATCTAAGCCTTGGCAAGGTGATGACTTAAAATTAACTGTGACTGAGGCAATATACAGATATTTTCAAGATAAACAATTAGCTGAAAAACAAAGAGAACTTCAAGAGATGAATCAGGAGCTGGCAAAATTAAATCGCCAGCAAGCGATCCTGATTGCCCAACTCCACGAAAACGAAAGTCGGTTGACGCAATACCTGGAAGCTATGCCGTTAGGGGTGTGCGTGCTTGATGCGAACGGTCAATCTTTTTACGCAAATCAGAAGGCACGGGAGGTATTTGGCAAAGGCAGTGTGCCGCCTATTAATTCGGAGCAGAATGCAGCAATTTATCAATTCTATAAAACCGGAACTAATCAAAGATGGCCCGTGGAAGAATTGCCAATAATGCGGGCGCTTCGGGGCGAAAATGTGCGGACTGAGGCTGTAGAAATTCGGACGGGCGACAAGATTATTCCTGTAGAGAGTTGGGCAACTCCTATTTATGATTCTACCGGCGACATTTCCTCTGCGATTATTGCTTTTAGTGACATAACTGAACGCAAGCAAGCTGAAGCCGCGCTAATTCAAGCTGAAGAGAAGTATCGCGGCCTATTTGAAAATGCTCTCGAAGGTATTTTTCAGACGACGCCGGACGGACAGTTTATCAGTGCGAATCCTGCTCTGGCGGAAATGTACGGCTACGATTCCCCGTCAGAACTGATAGAAAGTATTCATGATATTCAGCAGCAATTGTACGTGGAACCGAACCGCCGTCAAGAGTTTCTGGCGCTGATGAAACAGCACGGTACTCTGTGTGAGTTTGAGTCTCAGGTTTACTGTCGAGATGGCAGCATTATCTGGATTTCTGAGTATGCGCGCACAGTTTATGATGCTAACGGTGAAGTGCTTTACTACCAGGGTTTTGCTAAGGATATTAGTTTGCAAAGAGAGGTGGAAGTGGAACGAATCAGGTTTACTACTGATTTAGAAAAAGCTTTGGCAGCCGAAGAAAAGTTAAACGAGGCACTGTCAGAAAACGAAAGCCGATTGACTCAATTCCTGGAAGCGATGCCGGTGGGAATATTTGTTGTGGAGGGTAACGGTCAACCTTTTTACATGAATTCTTGGGGCGAAAGGATACTAGCCCAAGGTTTAATTTTTGATGGGGATACCGATCAATTTCCTGAAGCTTATCATTTTTACGACGCTCGAACTAATCAATTGTACCCGAGGGATAGCCAACCGATTGTTCGGGCGTTGCGGGGAGAATTTGTGCGTATGGACGATCTAGAAATTCGTGGGTCGGATCGGATTGTGCCGATCGAGGTTTGGGCGACTCCAATCTACGACGAACGGAAAAACATAGTTTACGCGCTCGCCGCTTTTCAAGACATCACGGAACGTCTAGAGGTAGAAACCGAGCGCCGCCAATTCACAGACGATTTGGAAAAAGCTTTAGCAGCGGAAGAAAAATTAACAGATGCTTACGGGCGGTTTGTACCGCACGAATTTCTCCACTTTCTGGGATATGAAAGTATTCTGGAAGTAAAATTAGGCGATCAGGTACAGAAAGAAATGTCGGTGCTGTTTTCAGATATTCGCGATTTCACTTCTCTTTCTGAAACGATGAGCCCTGAAGAAAATTTTCAATTTATTAATGGTTATTTGTCGCGAATGGAACCGGCAATTACTGGGAATTTTGGTTTTATTGATAAATACATTGGCGATGCGATTATGGCGCTGTTTGATGGCAGTGCGGACGATGCTGTGAAAGCTGGAATTGCTATGCTAGAACAGCTTAACGAGTATAATATGAGTCGCAATCGACCCGATCGCCCGCCGCTGCAAATTGGCATTGGAATCAATACGGGTTCTTTGATGTTAGGCACGGTTGGCGGCCAAAGTCGGATGGACAGCACGGTGATTAGCGATGCGGTAAACTTAGCCTCCCGCGTGGAAACTTTGACGAAAGAGTATGGAGTTTCGATGTTAATTACTCACAATACTTTTATACAGTTGAACGATATTTATGATTTGAGGTTGATCGATCGCGTATCAGTTAAAGGCAAATCGCGAATGGTAACAGTTTATGAAGTATTTGCCGCCGATCCGCCAGAGTTACGACAGAAAAAGTTAGAGACAAAGACCATCTTTGAGCAAGCTTTGGTACTCTACTATAGTGACAACTGGGGCGAAGCTATAAGATTGTTTTCGGCCTGCTTGGAAATCAACCCTAATGATAAGGTAGCTCAAATTTATATGCAGCGGTGTCTGAAAGGAGCGATCGCTCCTGCATAATACCATTTTAGAGTTGAGATTTGAGAATTGGGAATGACTTATAGCCTTTCTCAGAAAGATGAGGTACTATCCGGCATTGGCCAAACAGGGCATTGGCCAAACAGGGCATTGGCCAAACAGGGCATACCTCACCACGCTTGAGAACCGCTATATGCTCTAAGGGTTGGGAGTGTGCCTACAGTTGTATTCTTTTTTGAAACTGGAATAATCATTGTTTAGACAGGCAGGCAAACGCAAACTATGGTTTCTTGCTGCGGCAAACTTTCTATTTTAAATTCTCCTCCGTGCAATTCTACAAGGCGTTGAACAATAGCCAGGCCCAATCCCAAACCTGCTTGTTGGTAAAGTTTGCGATCGAACTGCCTGTAAGCTTCTAGCTGTGCAATCTGATCGGCAGTCAGGCCGCGGCCTTGGTCTTTGACAGACAGAATAAAAGTCTGATTTTCGACCAAACTGCTTAATAAAACAGGCGTTCCTTCTAAAGAAAATTTGAAGGCATTGTCCAAGAGTTCTTCAACAATTTTTGCGAGTCTGACAGAATCAATAGCTACCGACGAATCTTGCAAGTTTAATTGTAAATCGTCTGTTCTATTCGCGTGTTTTGCTTGCTGCCGCGCTTTTTGACTCAGCAAAGATTTTACACAGCTAAATTCGCTGTTTCGCATCTCCTTGAGCCGTTCGGGATTTGTGGCTGCTATCTCCAGTTCTGCATACAGCAAAAAGTTTTGAATCAGCCGATACAAGCGATGACCGGAAGTTTGAATTTGACCGATCATCTCTAAGATATCTGATTCCTCTAAGACCTGATATTCTGACAGAATTAGCTCAGAAAAACCCAGAATTGCATTCAAAGGAGTCCGCAATTCGTGGGGCAGCGACATACTAATATTAGTGCGTAATTCGTCTAGCGTCTTTTGAGATTGTCGGCTAATTGTTTTTTGTTTTTCAAGTCTAATAGCAATTGCTTTTAGCAGTTCTTGCGGCGTACAGGGCTTAGTAATGTAATCGTCCGCTCCCAGTTCCATGCCCGTGCGAACGTCAACTTTATCGGCTTTGGCTGTGAGGAAAATAAACGGAATTGTGGCAGTCAAGGGTTCGGATCGCAAAGCTTTGATGACGCCGTGACCGTCTACTTCCGGCATCATCATGTCGCACAAAATTAAATCCGGGATTTTTTCGATCGCCAATTTGATGCCGACTTTGCCGTTAATCGCTCCTATTCCTTCAAAATTCTCGGCTTCCAGCAACTCTAAAATATTCTCTCTAATCGCTTCTTCGTCTTCTATTACCAAAATCTTAGCCACGGTGATAGCTCCTTTTAGTTAGTAGTTTGTTGGAAAATTCTGGGTTCAGACACTTGATAAGTTTGTTGGTTAGGCGCTTAATTAATCGTTAAATCGCGGATATATATAGTTAATAATTCAGTTGTTATTGACTGGGAGGGCAAATTAGAGGCAAGGTAATAGTGAAAGTTGTGCCTTTTCCTTCTTGGCTGTCGATCGCAAGTTGGCCGCCGTGAAGTTCCACAGCCCTCTTCACAATTGCTAAACCGAGACCTGTTCCCGAAATAGTGCCGACATTTGGAGCTCGGTAAAAAGTTTCTAATATCCGCTCTCGATCGGCTTGGGGAATGCCGATGCCCTGGTCTTGAACTTGGAAAACAGCTTCTTTGTTTTGACAGTTGAGGTGCAAGGAAACTGTACTGCCGGCGGGGGAATATTTGATGGCATTTGAGAGGACATTTCCCAAGATTTGCTGCAGCAGTTTTTCATCCATTTGAGCTTCGCAGTTGCCGCCTTCATATTGAAAGGCGATCGGGTGTTGGTTGCTGTCGTTGATCTGCTGCTCTTCTACCAGTTGACGGCAAAATTTTTCGAGGTTTAAGGAAACCGGTTGAAACTGCAAGGTATTGGCTTCGATTTTGCCAATTACGAGGATATCTTCTAATAACTCTGTCATGCGTTTAATTGCTAATTGAATCCGCACAAAATGAGTAGATTTTTTATCTTGGGACCACTGAGAACTATAATCTTGCAGCAATCCAGCGGAAAATTGGATGGTTGTCAAAGGTGTGCGGAACTCGTGGGAAACCATTGTGACAAATTTAGCTCGCAGTTCTGAAAGTTCTTTTTCTCGTGCGAGGGCTTTGAGAATTTCCGCTTCTGCTCGTTTGCGATCGCTAATGTCACGGGCTTCGGCAATCAGCAGCAAAACTTGTCCTGTTTCATTTTTAACCGGTTTCAGTGAGAAATCAACTGTCATAATTTGGCCACTTTTGCCTAACAAGTCGATTTCGCTGCGGAAAAACTCGCCACGACTTGCTTTGCCGATCGCGCATTGCAATTGTTCGGAAACCTGTGGCGACTGGGCCCAAATCGCCATTTCCCAAATCGGGCGGCCCACAATACCCTCCGATCCCAATCCGGCAAAATCGAGGGCTGTCTCGTTCACTTCCAGCACAATTCCTTGGGGAGTCAGCAGCTTGGTTAGCTGAAATGATGAGTCAAAAATCGCCCGAAAGCGGCGCTCGCTTTCCCGCAGCATTTGAAATGTTTGAGAACGTTCGATCGCGTAGCGGATCGTCCGCACTAATAATTGAGTAGTAATTTGACCTTTAACAATGTAATCTTGAGCTCCCAAGCGAACTGATTCAAGTGCGATCGCCTCATCATCCAAGCCCGTCATTACCACCATTGGCACATCAGGAGCAACTTCTCGCAGGCGAGTTAGCGTTTCCAAACCGCGGCTGTCGGGCAAAGAAAGGTCGAGCAAAACTACATCAAAGGGTTGTTTACACAGTTGTGCGATCGCCTCATGGAGGAACTCAACAGACACCAGTTCCCACTCGACGCCCACAGATACTTCTAACAGTTCTGCAAGTAAATCAGCATCAGCAGGATTGTCTTCTACTAACAGAATCTTAATCCACATAGCTTAGACGTTTTTGACTGTAAAAATTTTACTCTACCAATCTTAGGTTAAACTTTTTCGCTTTCCCCTGCCATTTTCAACTTGAAAATTATTATTTGGGAACTGCCACCACCACCAGCCACCAATCCTTAATCCATCTCCCCAGCTTAGCGACTTGACTAAAATCTATAAGCTTAGTGATGTAGCACCGGGCTGACAGGGCATAAAACTTTACCATCTCTTCATCGGCTGCTGAGGTTGTCATAATTACCACCGGAATCATTTTTAACTTTAGTGCTGAGTTGATTTCTCTCAAGATTTTCCACCGTTTTTTTTAGGCAAAATCACGTTAAGCAGAATTAAATTGGGACGAGAAGGCGAACACAAAAGCCTGCTTTCTTCAATAAAATTATTGCTTATACCATATCTTATACTATTTGCCAATTATAAAAATTGGCTGGTCGCCAGCTTTTATAAAGTCCATTCAGCCTCGCTGAGCAAATCATCCACCAGCAGAATTTCCATAGGTTAAAAATTTTTAGAGCGCTCATAAGCAAAGCATCTGTTCGTTTAATTTAGAGGAAGTTTGACGACTGCCAGCCAGAATTCCTCAATTAACCTGACTACTTTAGTAAATTCTACGAAGTCTACTGGTTTTGTTATGTAACAGTTGGCGTGGAGGGAGTATGACTTAAAAATATCTTCGGGAGCTGCTGAAGTGCTGAGAATCACTACAGGAATTAATTTTAACTTTGGGTCATTTTTAATTTCTTCTAGCACTTCAATACCGCTTTTTTTCGGCAGATGCAAATCGAGCAAAATCAAATCGGGACGAGGTACCCTAAGATAGGGTTCTTTTCGGCGCAAAAACTTGATTGCTTCGACTCCATCCTCCACAAAATGCAAGTTATTCAATATTTTACCCTGATTGAGGACTTCTCTTGCCAAATCGGCATCGCTGGGAGAATCCTCAATCAGCAGAATCTCTATAGGTCTAACAGTGCTTCGATCGCTCATAACCGGCGTATCCTTTAAAGTATAAAAACAAAATTGAACTTTGAGGCTTCAGGTACTAATTATAGGAATAGTGAAGTAAAAAGTCGCTCCTTTTCCCTCCTGAGATTCCACCCAGATCCGACCGGCGTGGCGTTCAACAATGCGCTTGCACATCGCCAAACCTATACCAGTACCGGAATATTGGCGGCGGGAGTGCAGGCGCGCAAAAATGATAAAAATGCGATCGGCATACTGCGGATCGATGCCAATGCCGTTATCGCGAACACTGAACACCCATTCGCTCTCTTGCCTGGAGGCAGCGATATGAATCAACGGGATATCTTGGCGACAAAATTTGATGCTGTTGGCGAGCAAATTTTGGAATAATTGCACCAGTTGAAATTCATCCGCCATCACGGTTGGCATCGCGTCGCAGGTGATTACAGCTTTTGTTTCCGCGATCGCAATTTGCAAATTGCACATAGCTTGCTTAACCACAGCGTTGCAGTCCGCCTGCTCAAACTCCTGACCCCTCGTTCCCAGGCGCGAATACGCCAACAAATCGTTAATTAACTGCTGCATTCTGGTGGCGCCATCGACAATATAATTAATATACTTATCTGCGCGATCGTCCAAATTTCCTTGATACCGCTGGGCCAGCAATTGAGTGTAACTGGTAATGGCTCGGAGCGGTTCTTGCAAATCGTGGGAAGCCACATAAGCAAATTGTTCTAATTCCTCGTTGGAACGCTTCAAATCTTCTGTCAGTTGCAGTAGTTGCTGCTCTGCTTCTTTGCGGCTTGTAATGTTGTAAACCAAGGCGCAACAAGACCGCAGATTACCCTGGGAGTCCATGACTGGACTGGTAGACATATCAGTCCAAATATCTTTGCCGTCCTTGCTTTTGAATTTAAATTCGTGTTGTTCACCAATACCTTGCTTGCGCCGCTGGAACTTATCAAGAGCTTGTGTTTTTTGCTGTTCGTCCATAAAATCCAAAATCGACCGACCGAACATTTCTAATTCACTATAGCCGAGCATTCGCGCCATCGCGTGGTTCACGTAAGTCGTGAGGGCATTGCTGTCAATTACCCAAATACCTTCTTCTGCTAATTCAACTATTTGCCTGTATTTAAATTCGCTTTCCTGCAAAGCTGTTTCAGTTAGTTTGCGCTCGGTGATATCTTTCATAAAACAGTGGTGGCCGTTAAATATCCCTTGTGCATCGCAAGCTTTTACCATCGTTAATTGCTTGTAAAAAAACGAGCCATTTTTCCGAACGCCTCTAGCTTCAACTTCTACTTTGCCAGAAATTAGCATTTCCTGATAAGCTGAGACCATCATCTCAAGATCGCTCGGATGTACGGTGGGCTGCCATTTCATGCCAAGCATTTGTTCCGGTTCGTAACCGCATTTATGAGCGTAAGCTCGGTTAACCTTCACGTAGCGGCCCTCAATATCCAGCCGCGAAATGCCTTCCACCGCATTTTGCATGGCACTGGTTAGATCACGCAGCTCTTTTTCAGCTTGTTTGCGATCGCTAATATCCTGACCGATACCCAAAAAACCGTTAATATTTCCGTTACTATCAAATAAGGCAGTCACCGACAGCAGTACCGGAAACCGCGAACCATCTTTGCGAATGTAAGTCCATTCATTTTCGTCAGCTATTTTCCGGCGCGGCAAGGCAACAAAGGCTTCAATTCCCGGCTCTATTTTCACTCCCAATTCTTGAGAAAGAACGTCAGCTCTTTGAGCGACCTCCAGAGGATCGTGAATTATTTCTACCGTGACTTTTCCGACCACTTCTTCGAGCGAATAACCTAAAAGTTGTTCTGCCGCTCGATTAAATGTTTTAATTGTACCGTCGGGATCTGTAGAAATAATTGTGTAGTTAGCGCTATTAAGAATTGCATTTTGCAGTTGCGTCAATTCCAACAAAGTGAAAGCAATTTTTTCGCGGTATGCTATTTCTTTTTGCAATTTGTGGTTAGAAATTTCGATTTGAGCCGTGCGCTCAGCAACTCGATGCTCCAGAGTTTCATTGAGCAGTCGATTTTCCTCTTCTACCTGCTTGCGTTCTGTAATATCAGTAATAGTACCAACATAACTTTTTATCTCCCCATTTTCTCCGAGTTGACCGACAATTTGACCGAGTATCCAACTGATTTGAGTGTTATTAATGTCGAGAAAGCGGTACTCAGATTTAAACGGCAATTTCTGCTGCACGGCGCTATACCATTCAGTAAAAACCCGATCGCGATCGTCTGGATGAATGCCTTGCAACCACCCTTTGCCCAAAGCTTCATCACAGGTAATTCCCGAAATTTGACACCAGCGCTCGTTGACATACAAGCAGTCTCCTCCAGCATCTGCATAAAATATTCCCACCGGCGAAGCTTCAGTTAAAGTTTGATAGCGAGCTTCCGTTTCTCGGCGTTCAATTATTTCTTTTTGCAGTATTGAATCGATCATCCCTAATTGAGTTGGACTCAGGAGAGTTAATGCTTGGGGAACTAAAGGAATTAATGCAAAAGCGGTGTAACCAGAAATTGCGGCGGTAATAATTTTCAGACTGCCAGACACCCAATAAACAGGATGCCAAAGCGTCCAAACTTCCATTATATGAGTAGTGCCGCAAGAGATAATAAAGGCTGCAAACAGCCAAAAGATATTGCGAAAGGGCAAGTCTTTTCGCTGACCGATAAAATAATAAATTAACGAGAGGGGTATTGAATAGTAGGCCAGGGCAATTATAGAGTCTGACACTATGTGGAGTGCGACTAGCTCTCGCTGCCAAAGGTAACAGTAGCCTTGAGGAATATAATTGCCGGTGAATAACAACTGAGTTAAAAAATTCCAAATCATAAACGGAATGGCAAATGGGGAAGGAGTAATTTAACGCAATAACTTATAACTTATCTTAACTCTCTGAAATATACAGTTCTGGAGGCACGGGGGGCTAAAAACCCGGTTTCTTCATAAATGCCTCGTTGCCAAACCGAATATTGTTGTAGAAACGGGTTTTTCTTCGGTAAGTCTTAATATAGCAATTCTCAATGATTCGCGAGCTGTAGCGAGCTCTAGGTTGGGTATAACTCATATGTTGCACCATTCTCAATCCTTTTATGAACAGGCAAGATGCCTGTTCCACAAGAGATGAATTTTCTTGTGGAACAGGCATCTTGCCTGTTCCTGACAATGGTGCAAGATGTGAGGTATGACGAAGTGAAACCCTAGATGCCGATTTGAGATTTTAGGATTTTAACTTTTCCTTTCTTCTTCCTTATCTTCTAAATAACTAAAGCCTTCTTTCATCCATCCGTTACATCTGTTACATCCGTTACAGAATCCGTTGCCGAACTTCCTTCTGCTATAAAAAATGGGGCGAGCTCCAAGCCCGCCCCACCAAAAATTATGCTGCTGCTATTAACCCAACAGCGCCTGAGCCTTAGCTACCACATTATCAACGGTGTAGCCAAACTTTTCTAAAGCAACGGGGCCCGGTGCAGAAGCGCCGAATGTGTCGATGCTGATGCTGTCGCCTTCGGAACCCAAATAACGTCCCCAGCCGAAGCTACAAGCTGCTTCAACTGCCAACCGTTTAGTAACAGCTTTCGGCAGTACAGATTCGCGGTAAGCGGCATCTTGTAAGTCGAACAATTCCCAGCAAGGCATCGAAACTACGCGCACTTTATTACCTGCGGCGCGCAATTTTTCAGCGGCATCAACGCAGAGGTAGGTTTCGCCGCCGGTGCCGATTAAAATGATGTCGGGAGTGCCGCCGTCGTCAGACAAAATGTAAGCGCCTTTGGCTGTTCCTTCGATCGAACTTCCAGCCAAGTTGGGCAGATTTTGGCGCGACAAAGCCATTAAAGTTGGGCGAGTGCGGCTTTCAACTGCCACTTTGTAAGCGCCCGATGTTTCGTTACCATCCGCAGGGCGCATTACCAACAAATCGGGAATTACGCGCAGAGAAGCGATGGTTTCCACGGGTTGGTGAGTGGGGCCATCTTCGCCCAAGGCTACGGAGTCGTGAGTCATTACATAAATAACTCCAGCTTCCGAGAGTGCAGAGAGGCGAATTGCTCCCCGCATATAGTCAGCAAATACCAAGAAAGTAGCGCAGTAAGGAATTAAACCGCCGTGCAGAAGCATACCGTTGGCGATCGCACCCATGCCGTGTTCCCGCACACCAAACCGCAGGTTACGTCCTTCGTACTGACCTTTTTGGAAGTCTTTTTCACCCTTGAGCAAAGTCATGTTAGAAGATGCCAAGTCAGCGGAACCGCCGATCAATTCAGGTAGCACACCTGCCAAAGCATTCAAACATTTTCCAGAATGATTCCGAGTCGAATCTGCCTTATCTTCCGGGTTGTATGTCGGCAAAACTTTATCCCAACCTTCGGGAAGTTTGCCGGCAACCGTGCGCTCATATTCTGCCGCTTCTGCAGGATATGCTGCTTTATAAGCATCAAAAGCTTTCTGCCATTCTTGCTCAGCTTGAGCACCGCGATCGACTGCTTTGCGGAAGTGTGACAAAGCATCATCAGGAATCTCAAACGGTGCGTGTTCCCACTTCAAGAAATCGCGAGTTGCTTTCACTTCATCGGGACCCAAAGCAGCACCGTGAGCACTGTAGGAATTGCGCTTGTTGGGAGAACCGTAACCAATGACGGTGCGGACTTTAATCATGGACGGTTTGTCCGTGACTTTTTTGGCTTCTTCAATAGCTTTGTGAACTGCTTCTAGGTTAGTATCTTCGTCTAGAGCGGTATTGTCTACTGTAATAACGTGCCAATTGTAAGCTTCAAAACGCTTGCCCACATCTTCAGTAAAGGCCAAGCTTGTGTCGCCTTCAATAGAAATGTGATTGTCATCGTACAAGGCAATTAATTTGCCGAGTCCGAGGTGTCCGGCCAAAGAACAAGCTTCGGCAGAAACGCCTTCCATGTGGCAGCCGTCACCCAAAATTACATAGGTGTAGTGGTCAACAATTGTGTGGTCGGGCTTGTTAAACTTAGCAGCGAGGTGAGCTTCTGCCATTGCCAAACCGACGCCATTAGCAATTCCTTGTCCCAGGGGGCCGGTGGTAACTTCTACGCCTTGGGTCATGAAGTTTTCGGGGTGTCCGGGGGTTCTGGATTCCCACTGGCGAAATTGCTTGATGTCGTCGAGGGTGACGCTATCGTAGCCGGTCAAATACAGGAGGGCGTACTGTAGCATACAGCCGTGGCCGGCGGAGAGGACGAAGCGATCGCGATTAAACCACTTGGGGTTTTTGGGGTTGAACCGCATGAACCGATCCCACAGCACGAAGGCCATAGGGGCAGCGCCCATCGGCAGTCCCGGGTGTCCTGATTTTGCTTTTTCTACCGCATCGATGGCCAAAAAGCGGATAGAGTTGATGCAGAGTTCTTCGAGTGATTGGGTTGCAACAGCCATAATTATGGTTTTTATATGTTAAGAGAGAGTGTGTGTGGTCGATTCTGACAGAGGTGCGATGAGCCGAGTTCGATCGCTCGCGTTTCTGCTGTTCAGTTTCTGTGGAACTGCCGTGAGGCTGCACTACATATCATCTCACCTGTTGCGATCGACAGACAACTTAATTTTTTAATGTTTCGGTCGCTTTGTGCAGTCGATCGCAAATTGTTATAACGAATACCCTGAAAACCCCGTGACTTCAGTCCGGGGATGAAAGGGCGTTACAGGATTTATCCTGCCTGCTCTCTTTACCCCAGTCCTGAATCTAAAATCTCATCTTTTCAATTCAAAAAACTTTCGTGAAAAGTTTTGGACACGACGGGACAGTATGGTAAACTGAAACAGTCACGGTTAAACTCCCTTGCCGTCGTGAAACGGGACATGAGACACACTTTTAGGCATAAACTGGGGGACAAAGTGCGACGAAAACACTATAAACAGTCGAAACCGAAAATGTAGGTTTCAATCCAGCAAACACAAACTTTTTTACGCTCGAATTGTTAAGTAGGGTAGGGCATACCCGAACTCTAGGGAAATATCCTAGTACGCTTTTGGAGATAGATCCGCTGGGATGTTTCTGAGTTAGGCTCGTCAATTGGTGGTATCCCCACGGTTGAAAGGTTTAAGAATTGCCGCAAGGACAGAACATTTTAAGGTCAGTCGCTGAATTAAGAATCCCCTCGGCTTCAGCCAGGGGAGTGTCAAGATAGAGTTTGGTGTTTCTGACATCTTGCAGCTTTGTCACGAACAGACCTTTCGGGCCTGTTCCACAAACAGTGAATTTTCTTGTGGGGCGGACACGATCGCCCGCCCAGCCGTGCACGATCGCCAGAATAGTGCAAGATGTCAGATATTTGTAATTTTAATCAGGCAATAACTAATGACTCTGAGTGAAGCCGAAGTCCGCAGTCAAAAAGTAGACGAACTGCGATCGCAAGGCATAGAACCGTATCCCAGTGAATCCTACGCGCGATCGCACACAGCCAAGCTTGTTCGCGAAATATTTAGTCAGCCGGGAAAAGAACTCCAAAACGGAGAAACTGACCCCGAAGAAATTTCCCTGCGATTAGCTGGCCGCATCACTTCCAAGCGAGACAGCGGCAAAATTGGTTTCATCGATTTAAAAGACGCCACAGACAAAATTCAACTCAAAATCGAGAAAGCAATCGTCACCGGCGAAGTCGGTTTGAGCTTTGAACAAATTAAAAAATTGCTCGATGTCGGCGATTTTGTCGGCGTCGAAGGTATCGGCTGCCGCACCCCCAGGGGAGAACTTTCTATTTTAGTGAGGGAATTAAAGCTTTTATCAAAAGCTACCATTCAATTTCCCGATTCTTATTATGGAATTAACGACCCCGAAGTTTGCCGCCGTCACCGCGAAATGGATTTGGCAAGCAACCAAGATGCGCTCAACCGTTTTATGCTTCGCAGCCGCATCGTTCAAAGCATCCGTTCCTATCTCTGGCAAGCAAATTTTTACGAAATAGAAACGCCAACGCTGCAAGCTATTTACGGCGGTGCTGCTGCTAAGCCCTTCATCACTCACCACAATGCTTTGGATGTGGATTTGTATTTGCGAGTGGCTCCAGAATTATTCTTAAAAAGAGCAATTTGCGGCGGTTTCGAGCGAGTATTTGAACTAGGGAAAGCATTTAGAAATGAGGGCATTGACAGCACCCACAATCCAGAGTTTACCTCTTTAGAAGTTTACCAAGCTTATGCTGATGTTTTCGACATTTTAGGAGTTGTCGAAGACGTGATTTGTTTCGCAGCGGCGGCGGTATTTGGGGATGTCAAGGAAATTGAAAATCAGGGGGAAACGATTAGTTTAGAACGGAAGTTCGACTACAGCGAAAAATATCCCGGTTTCAGCGGCAAACACTGGCAAGTGAAAACGATGGTAGAAGCTGTCAGAGACGAGTTTGGGCTGGATTTTGACAGTTTGGACTTGGAAAGTGCGATCGCCTCTGCAACCAAACTAGAATTGCACCTGTCTAAGTTAGAACAACAGAGTTTAGGCTACGTGCTGTATGCAGTTTTTGACAAATTAGTTGTCCCCAAACTAATTCAACCTACATTCATCATCGACTATCCTGTCGAAGTCAGTCCCTTAGCAAAAGGACATCGCAGCAAGCCGGGATTTGTAGAACGTTTCGAGCTATTTATCAACGGTACAGAATACTCGAACGGCTTCTCAGAATTGAACGATCCGAAAGAGCAAAGAAAGCGGTTTGAGGAACAGTTGGCGCAGAAAAATGCCGGCGATGACGAAGCGCATCCAATGGATGAAGACTTTATTCAAGCGCTATCTTTGGGAATGCCTAATTGTGCGGGAATGGGTATCGGCGTAGACAGATTGGTGATGCTTTTAACTAATACTCAAAGCATCCGCGATGCCGTCATGTTCCCGACAATGCGGCCGGTCAAAGATTGATTGGAGTAGGTTTTTTGCAGATGTCTAATAAGTACATGGGGATTTTTTAACCGCAGATATCAGCGGATTAACACAGATAAACGCAGATGGAATTTCATCTGCGTTTATCTGCGTTTATCTGCGGTTAAAAAAACATTTTTAAGATCACCGCATAAACGAACCGACAACACCGTTCATATCCTCAGCCAAAGGATTTCCCAAAGCCTTAAACTTCCACTCGCCGCCTTCTCGATAGACTTCTCCCATCAACATATTTAATTTTCCTTCATAAGATGGGTCATTTGACAAGCGATAGCGAGCGATTTCTTTCCCGGCGGCATCTACAGCTCTCACAAAAGCATTTTCTACCAAGCCGAAATGCTGTTTTCTCTCTTTTCCATCGTAAATATTTACGCCCAAAATAATTTTGTGATATTCGGCAGGCAAAGAACTCAGCTTCACCACTATTTGTTCGTCGTCTCCGTCTCCAGCCCCCGTGAGATTGTCGCCTGAGTGAACAACTGTTTTGTCCTTTGACTCCAAATGAGAGTAATAAATTACATCCTCTTTGTAGTTCTTTATTTTGCCATTTTCTCCCAGCAGCATAGCGTAGGAATCTAAGTCAAAATTTGCACCGCTGCTTCGCCCGAAAAGACCTTTTTTAGCTTGTGCAACATCCCAGCCCAAAGCCATTGTCAGTCTGGACAAGTCGTATTCGCTTTTGCTGAGAACGATCGATTGTCCTTTTGTTAAGTTGATAGCCATAGTTTTGTGATTTTGTAAGGTTTATGGTGAAGTTGAATGATTGCCCTAAGCTAGCATTTTGTTTGGCTGCAAAAGCTGTTTCTAGGGTAAGAGATTTTTGAGTCGCGCTGATTTTACCCAATGCGGATATTCTGCTGTCAACAAATCGTATAATTCCTCATCCGCAATATGTTCCGGGTCTTGTAAACTGAAGAAATCGGCGTTGTCTAGGTAGCGATCGCCCATTTGGTCAAGCTGCTCTAAAAAGCTAAAATCGCTCGCTACGGCTCTTGCTAACCACCCGCGAACTCCCTTACTTTTGACATCCTTCTGCGACTTGCCGATCGCCATAAACTGCCAAAATATCGGCTCGTGGGACGACCATTGTAGCTGCTGCTGGCTTTCCGATTCGTCAGCAGTTTCTCCATCCGTTACAAACATCACGTAGACAGGTCGATCGGCTTTAATAGCTGCGTAGCGCCTGCTACCGCGAGCGTCAGGAAAATAGAACTTTCTAATTTCCTTCATCACTTTACCGTAGTAAGTACCTCCTTCTAAAGGATACTGTTGCAGTATATGGTGGATGAAGTTTGAGAAATTGTCGATCGACATTTCACCGGGATTGTGGGGGTTGACTCCAAACAGAAATATGTCGATCGATCCGTTGTCATCAAACCGACATCCCAAAGCCAAAATCTTCTCTGCCAAACGCTGAATTTTTCCTGAACTGTATAGAGAAGACATGGAAGCCGAAATATCGAGGCAAAGCGCTACTTTAGCATCGTGATTTGTGAGATTTGCCTTTTTTAGCGAGATATCGGCTTTCTTCGCGAGATTAAAAATGTGCGGCGCTTTCTCCTCAAGCTTTTTGTCTAATGCTATAGCTTTCTGACTTTTGTGGCTATCTTCAATAACTGGTAATTTAGGCAGTTCTACTGTACGTTGTGCTGGCTTTTCTTCCGGTTTTGTCTCTGAATGATACTTGTCAACAAAACTCTGCAACCCTGCTTTATATCCTTGTCCTACGGCCTGAAATCTCCAAGCTGCATCTTTTTTATACAACCGTCCAAACTCGACTGCTGTTTCTTCAGAAAAACCTTCTGTTAAATCATACCGCGCTAGTTCGCTTTCGGTTTGGCGATCGTACAATCGGATAAAAGCATTTCTGATTTGGCTGAAATTTTGATGTTTAGCTTGTGCGTCGTGAATCGTGACCACAAAAACCATTTCCTCAACAGCAGCCGTTACTTTTTCTAAGTCTACATAAATTGTCTCGTCATCCCCTAGAGTTTGACCAGTTTGATTATCTCCCGAATGGGCGATCGCTCCGTCCGGCGACTGTGAGTTATTGTAAAATACAAAGTATCTTTCATCGGGAATCTTGCCGTTTGAACCTAACGCAAAAACAGAGGCATCGATATCGCAGCTTTGCTGGTTTGAGTCCGATAAATTTAGTTGAGTTGCTATTTCCCATCCCAGGGCGATCGCAACTTTTGTTAAAGTTGGAGATGTTTTAGAAAGATTAAATCTTTCGCCCTTCTTTAATTGAATTCCCATCTGGTTTGTCACCTCATGAGTCTGATTGCTTAAAATCGAGGGAAACATTCCGGCTTCCGAATTTCCCCTCGATTTATTTAGCTAGGAGCGATCGCCTTTTTATGCGGCATACTTTTCTACAAAGCTTTGCAAGCCGGAATTGTAGCCTTGTCCTACAGCTTGGAACCTCCACTCACCGTCTTTCTTGTAAAGTCTGCCAAACTCTACCGCTGTCTCCCTAGAAAAATCCTCGTCCAAATCGTACTTCGTTACCTCTGTGTTAGTAGTAGTGTCGTAAATCCTGATAAAAGCATTCCGCACTTGACCAAAGTTTTGCCTTCTCGATTCTGCTTCGTGGATAGTTACCACAAACACAATTTCTTGCACCGCCGGATCGACTTTGGTTAAATCGACGGTAACTGTTTCATCATCGCCAAATCCTTCTCCGGTTCTGCTATCTCCCAGATGTATTACAGCAGTGTCCGGCGACTCCTTGTTGTTGTAGAAAACAAAGTATTTTTCGCCGGGAATTTTGCCAGTAGCCCCCAACATAAACACGGAAGCATCTAAGTCAAATGCTGCGCCTGTGTCTGTAGCATTGGTATCCCATCCCAAACCAATCCCGGCATTTTTCAGCCCGGGTGCTTCTTTAGAGAGATTGATTCTCCCGCCTTTTTCCAAATTGATAGACATTCGCCCTCCTATTCACAACATCACTGGCGTTACTACTAGCAATTATATCAAGTGTTATAGTAAGTTGACAATTTGCTTTTGGTACTCGTCCTCTGTGATTAGTTCGTGGGTATTTTCCACTCTGTCTAAAAACACGATTCCATCTAAATGGTCGTGTTCGTGTTGAAAAATTCGGGCCACAAAGTCTGTCAATTCTTGTCGGTGGAGTTTGCCATCTCTACTGGTGTATTCTATCTCGATCGCCCTACTTCTCGGCACCAATCCCCGAATCCCCGGAATGCTCAAACAGCCTTCCCAGTCTTTGACTGTCTCTGTTGATGCAGCCACAATCCGGGGATTAATCATCGCTGTGGGTTCCATGTGGGGTGCTTGGGGATACCGCAGGTTGGGGCGGGATGCGACGATGAACAGGCGATCGGACTGAGCCGCTTGAGGGGCGGCAATCCCCACTCCGTTTGCCTGCTGTACTGTACAGATTAAGCTGTCAATCAACTGTTGAATGCGATCGTCCTTAATATTCTCGACAACTTGCGACTTGCGGCGCAGCACAGGATTTCCTAATTCTGAGATTTGTAAGATTTCTGCCATAGTTATTGGTTAGTGGTTATTGGTTACTCGTTAACTACTGACAAATTATTATTTCCCTCTTCCTTCTTCCTTCTTCCTTCCATCCGTTACATCCGTTACATCCGTTACATCCGTTACATCCGTTACATCCGTTGCCGAACTTCCTTCTTCCTTCTTATCTAACTTTTTGAACCGGCAAACTCCCCGGTTTAACACTCAAATTAACTATTTGCCCGTTGCGGTTGATTTCCATTTGCAACAGCCCGCCAACCTTAGCATTTTGCACGAACTCCTGAACAGCTTCCGACTGAATAATTGGCTGATTGTTAATTTTTTGAATCACATCTCCAGCGCGCAAACCGGCTGCTGCTGCCGGAGAATTAGGAACAACGCTAACAATAGCCACACCCCGATCGACTGCAACTCGCAGGCTGCTGTTAGCGTTGCTGTTAATTTGCTCCTTAACATCCGGAGTCAGCGTCGCCATTTCAATGCCCAAATAAGCGTGTTCGACTTTCCCCGTCGAAATCAGTTCCTTCGCCACCTCTTGCGCCGCCTGAATGGGAATCGCAAACCCCAATCCTTGAGCACCTTGAATAATCGCCGTATTCATGCCAATAACTTGGCCCGAAGCATTCAGCAGCGGGCCGCCGGAATTCCCCGGATTAATTGCAGCGTCTGTTTGAATAAAACCGACCCGCTTGTCGGGCACGCCCACATCAGAGCTCGATCGTCCCGTAGCGCTAATAATTCCCGCAGTTACGGAATTGTCCAAACCCAAAGGATTGCCGATCGCGATCGCCCATTCCCCAGACAACAGCTTATCCGAATTGCCGATCGCCACCACAGGCACATTATTCGCCTCAATCTTCACCACAGCCACATCCGTCACCTTATCCGCCCCCAACACCCGCCCCTGATAGCTGCGGCCGTCCTTGAGAGTTACATTTACCGTATCGGCTCCCTCTACAACGTGAGCGTTAGTGAGAATCACGCCGTCGGCACCGATGACAAAACCCGAACCAGTGCCCCGTTCGATCCCGCCCCGGCCACCCGAATTCGGTTCTATGCCAAAAAAATCTTCCGGCGACAGGCCTCTATTTCCGGGTTTCACCCGCCGCGAAGCATCGATCCGAACCACTGCCGGGCCAACTTTTGCCACCGCAGCCACAATAAAATTCACATTAGTCCCGTCGCCCGACAAGGAAGCCGGCGGCAAGACTTTGCTAGCTTGATCCTTTGTATTACGAGGCAGTTGCAATTTCGGTTCCAGCGCCCTTTGTTCAGAATCGCCAGAATTTGCACGAAATTGAGAAACCGTCAGACGATCGCCCAACATGGCGGCCCCGGCTCCCGTTACCAGCAGCAATATGTAAATTGCCGGTTGCTTCCAAAATTTGCCAGTAGAACTCTTCATGGCCATGTTTTAAGGCTTTCCTGCCAAATCTAAATATTTGCTGAACAGCTCCCCGATACCTGGTTTGGGCTGCAGAGCCCCCAAATTTTTGGGCGATGGCGTCCCGCCCCGCAAGCTACGGCAGACTCCCTTAAACTTTAGCATCTGAGGACTAAACTCTCTAGAGTAGAATTAATATCTTGAATGCCGATCGGCAGAGGTGAGCAGTGGACATTCCCCTCGAAAGTCTGTGGAATCAGATACTTGAACGTCTCCAGGTACAACTTAGCAGACCTAGCTTTGAGACGTGGATCAAAACTGCCAGGGCCGAACAACTCGAAAATAACTGTTTGATCGTCAGCGCCCCCAACCCCTTTGCTCGCAATTGGTTGCAAAAATATTACGTCAAAACCATTGCCGATGCAGTCTACGAAATTCTCGGCTATCCCGTAGACATTTACTTGACAATTGCCGGAGGAAACGAAACAGGCGGCAGCAGTGACTCCGCCATGATTTGGCCGTCTCCCATCGCAGCCGATGTCCCGGAAAGCCACTCGCTTCACCCCCCCAAACCTGCCAATTTAAACCCCAAATACCTATTTTCCCGCTTTGTCGTCGGTTCCAACAACCGCATGGCTCACGCGGCTTCCCTCGCGGTAGCCGAGTCTCCGGGCCGAGAATTCAATCCCCTATTTTTGTGCGGTGGCGTCGGTTTGGGCAAAACTCATTTGATGCAGGCGATCGGTCATTATCGCTTGGAAATTGACCCCAACGCCAAGATTTTTTACGTTTCTACTGAGAAATTTACTAACGATTTAATCGCCGCCATTCGCAAAGACAGTATGCAAACTTTCCGCGACCATTATCGGGCAGCCGATGTTTTATTAATAGATGACATCCAATTTATTGAAGGAAAAGAATACACTCAAGAAGAGTTTTTTCACACTTTTAATACTTTGCACGAATCAGGAAACCAAGTAGTTTTAGCTTCCGACCGTCCGCCACAGCAAATCCCGCGTCTACAAGAGCGTTTGTGTTCCCGATTTTCGATGGGATTAATTGCCGACATTCAATTGCCAGACTTGGAAACTCGGATGGCAATTTTGCAGAAAAAAGCTGAGTATGAAAATATGCGGCTGCCGCGAGATGTCATTGAATACATTGCTTCTAGTTACACTTCCAACGTTCGGGAATTGGAAGGTGCTTTGATTCGGGCAGTAGCATATCTTTCAATTACTGGTTTGCCGATGACCGTGGAAAATATCGCCCCGGTTTTGAATCCGCAAACAGAAAGCGTAGAAGCAACGCCAGATGCAGTAATTGCAGTTGTGGCTGAGGAGTTTGATGTTTCTGTTGAAGATTTGAAAGGAATTTCCCGCCGGCGAGAAATTAGTCTCGCCCGTCAAATAGGGATGTATTTAATTCGGCAGCATACTGGTTTGAGTTTGCCAAAAGTTGGCGAAGTGTTCGGTGGCAAAGATCACACGACTGTGCTTTACAGTTGCGAAAAAATTGCTCAGTTGCGGAACACTGACCCGAATTTGGCTCAAACTTTGCGTCAGTTGAGCGATCGAATTAACGTTGTCAGTCGCAAAAGTTAATTTGAAGTCAGTTGTCTGTTGACAGTTGTCAGTTGTCAGTTGTCGGTTGTCAGTTGTCAGTTGTCAGTTGTCAGTTGTCAGTTGTCAGTTGTCAGTTGTCATCACTCAACGCCGTCAACAGTCAACAGTCAACAGTCAACAATTCCCATTCCCCATTCCCAATGCCCCATAATAGACAATCTTGCCTGTGGAAAAACCTGTGGAAAA
Source organism: Microcoleus sp. D2_18a_D3 (assembly GCF_036702455.1). Lineage (NCBI taxonomy): Bacteria > Bacillati > Cyanobacteriota > Cyanophyceae > Oscillatoriales > Microcoleaceae > Microcoleus > Microcoleus sp. D2_18a_D3. The sequence continues at coordinate 8,454 of NZ_JAUBTK010000053.1, read as the reverse complement.
GTTGCCCTCGGTTTGTGGAAAACTTTACTCGATCGCCCAAAACAGTTTTTGCACAAAAATAAGCGGGCGATCGACCGCACCAGCTTTTCCACAAGTTTTCCACAGGTATTTATTACCTATAAGTGACGCCCAGCAAGCAGTTAGCTTTTTTTTCCACAGTTTCCACAGGGTGATCGATACAAAAATAATTCAATAAACTAAAAAAAACTGGTGAGCCCTTCGCACCCTACACAGATAGTTCACGACGCGCGCGAACCTCAGAAACCCGGTTTCTTGGAAGATTTCTCGTTTTTACAGACAAAATTTTGCGTAGAAACCGGGAATAAGCGCCCAGGCTTAAGCCCTGACAGAGAAAAACCGACCCGCAGGCTTTCTGTGATACCATTTGTTTCTGTTTCAAATCCGGTTAATTAACCTTCGTACCATGAAATTGGTTTGCACCCAAAGTGACCTCAACGCCAACCTCTCGTTGGTAAGTCGGGCCGTTCCCTCCCGCCCGACACATCCGGTACTCGCCAACGTGCTCTTAGTAGCGGATGAGGAAAATCAGCGGGTTAGCTTGACAGCTTTCGATCTCAGTTTGGGCATTCGTACCAGCTTCGCAGCAGAAGTAACAGGCGGCGGCAGTTTTACCATACCCGCTAAATTGCTTAACGATATTGTTTCGAGACTCCCAGATGGAGAGATTACTCTAGAAGACGAAGCGGGAGACACCGTAGCATATCTCACTTGCAGTTCTGGCAGCTACCAAGTTAGAGGCATGGGCCCGGAAGAATTCCCAGAATTGCCTGCAATCGAAGCCGGAACAATCCTCAAATTGCCGCCCGAAGCCTTGATAGAAGGACTCAAAGGAACTTTATTTGCTACTAGCCCAGACGAGGCAAAACAGGTACTTGCAGGGGTGCATTTAAAGGTATTGCAAGATTGCCTGGAATTTGCAGCTACAGACGGCCACAGATTGGCAGTAGTTCAAACTGCCAATGAAAAAGCTGAAGGCGAAGAAACCCAAGAAGAATTTGAGGTGACAGTCCCCGCTAAAGCATTGCGGGAAGTAGAAAGAATGCTGGTGATGCGGCAGTGGACTGAACCTGTCACCCTGCATTTTGAACACGGTCAAGTAGTGTTTGAATGGGCAGACCAGCGGCTGACAACTCGCACCTTGGAAGGGCAATATCCCGCCTACCGCCAGTTGATTCCACCGTCTTTTGAGCGGCAAATTACCTTAGAAAGGCGATCGTTCTTAGCAGCAGTAGAAAGAATTGCCGTTTTTGCCGACCAAAAAAATAATATTCTCAAATGCAGCATCGACGAGGAGAATCAGGAAATTACTTTGTCTGTAGATGCTAAAGATGTCGGCTGTGGCAAAGAGTCAATGCCCGCACAGATTTCGGGAGATAGCATAGATATTGCTTTCAACGTGAAATACTTAATTGACATTTTGAAAACTGCTCAATCCCCAGAAATTCAACTGCAATTAAACGGTGCTTTAGCCCCAGTAATTTTCCAGCCTTTGGGCGGAGTCAATGCTACATTCTTGGTAATGCCAGTGCAGCTAAGAGCTTAAAAAGAGTCAGTAGTCAGTAGTCAGTAGTCAGTAGTCCTTAGTCATTAGTCAACAGTCAACAGTCAACAGTCAACAGTCAACAGTCAACAGTCAACAATCACCGATGGTGCAACCGAACTCGATCTAACTCATCTGCGTTAATCGCTGTTTATCTGCCCTCATCTGCGGTTAAAAAAAGAGAATGTATTAACCGCAGATGACAATGGATTGACGCTGATTCACGCAGATCAAGAGAAGAGAGATAGGAATAATTTCGATGCTAACAGATTTGATATGACTTATTGCTTCAAATCAATGGCAACAAAATTTCAAATTCAGTACCTGTACCGGGCGTAGAATGCAAGTTCAACTTGCCTTTATGCTTTTCCGTAACAATTTGATGGGTAATTGCCAACCCCAAACCAGTACCTTTCCCGGCGGGTTTAGTGGTGAAAAATGTCTCAAAAATCCGCCGCTGAATTTCTGGCGGTATTCCCGGCCCGTTATCAGCAATTCGGATGGCTATCCAAGCGTTATTTTGATTTTTTTCCGCGGCTTCTGGGCAGAAGTCGCCGTTTTGGCTGGCGGAGGATAGCTGTTTGGCATTTTGTCGATCGCCCCTAACATAATTTTGAAGTAATTCCGAATTCACGCAGTCTCCGTCAGAACTCTCTATTACCTCCGTCTCAATAGTAATTGCAGGCATAAAACCATTTTCTTCTTTTACCTCTTCCAAAGCGTCGATCGCATTGCTGATGATATTCATAAATACCTGGCTCAACTGACCAGAGTAACACTTGAATAAAGGCAAATCACCATAGCTTTTAACTACTTTAATCCCGTACTTCAGACGGTTTTTCATAATTAGCAGCGTACTGTCAATACATTCGTGGATGTTAGCTTGCTTCAAGTGGGTTTCGTCCATGTGAGAAAAGGTGTGCAGGCTGGTGACGAGTTCGGTCAGCCTCTGCGATGAAACTTTCATACTTTTGAGAATTTCCACCCAATCTTCTTGCAAAAAATCAAATTCTATCTCTTTTTTGAGTCCGTCAATTTTTTCGCTGTCACCGACAATTTGTTCGTAAGCAGACAGCAAATCCATGATGTCTTTCGAGTAGTTGGACAAAAAGCCGAGATTTCCGCTGATGCAGGTTAGGGGATTTCTAATTTCGTGGGCGACTCCAGCTACCATCTGCCCCAAACTCGCTAGTTTTTCGGTTTGAATTAGTTGAGATTGAGTTTGCTGCCTCAGCAATTTGGTCGCTAGTTCATGAATGTTGGATTGCGCTACTAACAGTTCGTGCACGTCTAGCAAACTATAAGTTTGAGGCGACACTTGAACCACAATCGGTTCGTAAAGCAGTTCTTTCGATCGCAACAGCGACTTCCTGGCTGCATCCACGATTAAAGTATTGCTGGGAAAAATTAAACTCTCTGTTTCGGCAAAGCGGTACAAAGCCCTCACAGGTCGCTTTAAAAATAATTCTCGCCCAAAAGGACGGCTGATAAATTCTAAAAATCTCCGCCGGGAAATCATACCGGCAAATTCACCTTGATGGGTCACAATGACTCCCGGTAACAGCGGATTAGCTTCTAACATCTGAGAAATTCGCATTCCCCAATCCGTAGCTTCTACCTGAAAATCGTAAAGCGACAATTGTTGGAGAGTAGAGTCTAAACAAAGTTCTCCGAGGTCAGCCTCGGAGATGGGTTGGACGGGTCTTTCTACGCAGGAGGTATTCAACATAAATTTATCAGCACGCTTTTTTGGGTTCTATTTGCCAGCAGACATTCAGCTACCAAAGGTCAACAGGTGAGTTGTTGAGTGTTTTGACCGGCATCCCCCTGGCACACTGCATTTTAAATTACACAAAAAACTGACTGTAGTAAGAAAAATTTTACCACTTAAAGTATTAGGCAAGATTGAGTATCACCGAGATAAATGCGCCCTGGTAATTATACCTGACTTTATTTTATACTGAGTTGAGCGGTATTAACGTTTGGTTCGACTATTTAACTATTCATTAACCTTAAGTTATCGTCTTAACCTTTTGTTAATAAATTATTAGGCTGAGAAATATAATTGATTGGTAATAGAATAAAATCGGAATTGCCCGATCGCCCCGGCGATACAACGCCCTGAAACAAGTTAAAAGCACAAAGCTAGGGCGATCGCGTCCCTGAGTTTTAGCTTGCAATCGCGATGGCGGGACGCCTTGCAAGCTAGGGCATTTGAGGCCATGTCATCCCATCTCCCCGATCCGGTACTCGCAACCCCCCGTAACGCTCAGCCAGCGACACACCTGCCAGTGCGTCCCCTATAGGTTTGTAGTGAAAACTAAAGTCATCGCTACAAACCAATTTTGTAGCGATCGTTATATAAAACAGTTAGCCTCGCCCGCAATCTGCAAAATCTGCCTTGGCATTTGTTCTACAATCAATTATTAACCGAAAGATCCATCCAATCTGCGACGGTTGGCAGAGTCAATTATTGAGTGGCTGTACGAGGCGGATATGAATAAAATTTTAGTCAAATTCAAACAAGTTTAATCAGTCCAATTTATTCAAGGCATCAGTCTTGAATAAATTAGAATGTCTACAAATTTCAGCCAAAAAAATGCTAAAAAAAATTAACAGGCTCTTAAGTTAGTGCTATGCTTTGGTATGATCTACAAGGAGTTCTACCAAAGACGTATAACTAAATAGCAATCTACCAGTAGGTGATCGATGCAACCCGCCCTCACGAACCAGTTAAACAATGCTTTTACCCTTTTTCTCAGCTTGTTAGTAGAGGCAATACCTTTTCTGCTGCTGGGAGTTTTATTCTCAGGTTTGCTGCTGGGCTTTGTAGACGAACGCAAACTCGTATCGCGCATCCCGCGAAACCCGCTGCTGGCGGCTTTGATGGGCAGTTCGATCGGCTTTTTGTTTCCCGTGTGCGAGTGCGGTAACGTGCCCGTAGCCCGCAGGTTATTGATGCAGGGAGTACCCGCACCAGCCGCGATCGGCTTTTTGCTCGCGGCCCCCACCATCAACCCCGTGGTAATTTGGGCTACTTGGACGGCATTTCGGGATCAGCCAGAAATTGTAGTTTTGCGGGTGGTATTTTCTCTGTTTATAGCCACAATTATCGGCTGGGTGTTCAGCGCCCAAAAAGACTTGCGGCCTCTGCTGCAACCTTCTGTAGCCCGCGCAATCCCTTTGCCAAAACCAGAGTTTTCCGAAAAAGAACTCGTCCAAGCTAACACTCCGCTGCTGTTGCAGTCGGGAACATTTATGCTGGGTCAGCCGGGGGGGGTGGTGCCGATCGAATCTTTGCTACAAGACGACTGGAAGCGATTACAAACAAGCAAAACAGAAAAAACCTCGAAACCTTCCTCCATGTTCCACCGCGTTTCTAAAGAGCGTCTGCGCCTGCTTTTAGATACTATGGTACAGGAGTTGCGCGAATTGGGAGGAGTGTTGGTAATCGGAAGTGCGATCGCAGCCATCATTCAAGTTGGCGCGCCCCGCGAACTAATTCTCAACCTCGGTCAAGGCCCCGTTTCCTCGATTCTAGCCATGCTGCTATTAGCCACAGTCGTATCGATTTGTTCTACAGTAGATGCCTTTTTTGCCCTGTCTTTTGCTTCCACATTTACCAGCGGTTCGCTGTTAGCATTTCTCGTTTTCGGCCCGATGATTGACCTCAAAGGCATCGGTTTAATGCTGTCAATTTTTAAAGGTCGAGCAGTAGTTTACTTAATTGTCTTGGCCGCTCAGTTAACCTTTTTAATGACCCTCGCTGTCAACTTGCATTTAGGTTAATAATAAATGGACCCGGACTGACAACTAACGATAGATTCCCAATGACCAATGACCAATGACCAATGACCAATGACCAATGACTAATGACTAATGACTAATGACTAATGACTAATGACCAATGACCAATGACTATTAAAAAATGAATCTTAAAAAAATTAGCCCCTGGCTGGACGCCCTAGCTATCTTAGCCTGGGGAATACTGCTTCTTAAATATTGGATCACCGGCAAATTAAGCATTCTCATTCACCCCAATTACTTTGGCTTGACTCTAGCGGGAGGAATCGGCTTAATGGTTATTGGCGGTTTAAAAGCTTGGGAACTCTTAAAACTCGATCGCACCACAAAGCAATCGCGGACATCACCAGCAAATAACTCTCTCAGAACCACAGAAGTTGAACACGTTACTTTGTTTCCCCCCAGTATCGGCAGCACCTTAATGTTGAGCGTCGCATTAATAGGTTTACTAACAACGCCACGCACATTTACCAGCCAGACAGCATTAGAACGAGGCCTCACCGAATCCCTGCCCATCACCCGACTGCAACCCCAAGAATTTCGCAATAATACAAAACCAGAAAAGCGATCGCTTGTCGAATGGGTGCGGCTGTTAAATTTCAACCCCGAACCGGATACATACAGAGGTCAAAAAGTCAAAGTTCAAGGATTTGTAATTCATCCCCCCAATATAGCAGAACAATATATGTGGATCGGGCGTTTTATCATTACTTGCTGCGCGGCAGACGCCTATCCGATCGGGTTGCCGGTAAAATTACTGATCGGTCAAAGCCGCGCCGCCTTTGCCCCAGATAGTTGGCTAGAAATAGAAGGAGAAACGATCGTAGAAGAACTGCAAGGCAAGCGCAAATTAATCATTCAAGCATCCTCTCTCAAACCAATTCCCGAACCAAAAAACCCTTATGATTATTAGATGTGGAGTAAGTATGAGATTAAATTTTACCTTTATTGTGAGAGGGACACCTCAGACCCGTCCTCCCTATGCAAATTAAGACAAGGTACAGTCAGCTATAAAAGTGGCAACACCATCCTCTAGGAGTTGCCAAAAACAAATTCAGCAACTACACTCGTCATTAGTAAATAAACTCTGAGTATATGTCATCACAAAAAAAATTAGCAATCAAAGGTGCAGCCTGGACGATCGCCAGCTATGGAAGCAGTCAAATTATCCGATTTGCCAGCAACCTAATCCTGACGCGTCTGCTTTTGCCAGAACTATTTGGTCTGGTAGGTCTAACCTACGTTTTTATAACAGGGATAAACTTATTTACAGACATAGGTTTAGGCCCAAGTATCATCCAGAACAAACGGGGGGAAGATCCTCAATTTCTCAACACCGGTTGGACACTGCAAGTTATTCGCAGCTTTTTCATTTGGATTTGTTTAGTTATAATTACCCTGCCCGTTGCGAATTTTTATGGAGATCCCCGTCTCGTGTGGTTAATTCCAACAATAGGTATAAATTCCCTAATAGGAGGGTTTAAATCCACCGCCACATCCAGCCTAGAACGCAAAATGGCAGTGAAGAAAGTAGTAATTTTTGAGTTGGGCATACAGATTGTTTCTACAACAGTGATGATTGTCTGGGCCTGGTTCGATCGCAGCATCTCGGCGATCGTTGCAGGCGGCTTGACTGGAGCTTTAATGGAGGTAGTATGGAGCCATTTTTTGATTCCCGGCAAGTCAAACCGCTTTGCTTGGGATAAAGAAGCAGCTAAAGAAATATTTTCTTTTGGTAAATGGATATTTTTGTCTACGGCTTTGTTTTTCTTGTGTTCTCAAGCCGATAGACTCATCCTCGGTAAAATATTTACTTTAACAATGTTGGGCATTTACGGCATCGCTTTTACTCTCGGCGATATGCCGCGCCAAGTAATCCTGGCCATTAGCGGCAGGGTGATTTTTCCCTCAATTTCTATGCTGGCAGATTTGCCACGGGAGGAGTTGCGCGCCAAGATACTTAAAAACCGCAAGCTAATTCTAATACCGTTAGCCGTAGGTTTAGCAATTTTTGTGAGCTTTGGAGATCAGTTAATTTTAACACTGTATCGCAAAGAGTATGAGGCTGCATCTTGGATGATGCCAATCTTGGCGTTAGGTATCTGGCACACCACCCTCCACAATATGATGGGTTCTTGTCTGTTAGCCGTAGGAAAGTCTCAGTACGGAGCTATGGGCAATCTGCTGACTTTTGTGAATCTATGTATAAGTATACCGCTGGGATATCACTTAAAAGGTAATTTAGGTGCCGTGATTGCTGTAGCTCTCGGCGACATTCCTACCTATCTAGTAACTAACTACGGTTTGTGGAAAGAAGGACTAACTTGTTTTTGGCAGGATATTCAATTAACAGCACTGTTTGTAGGGGTGCTGGCTACTCTAATTTGGTGTAGAGTGGCTTTTGGTTTGGGTCTGCCGATCGATAAAATATCAGCGATGGATTTAAGTCCAATAAATCAACTGTTTCAGTAAACAAAAAGTAGATTGTCTATAGGTCAGCCACCACAATACAAGAAGAAAAGTAATGCACTTTATCTTTTTACAAATGGCTCTGTTACAAGAGAGATCCCGATAGGCTCATAGGTATACTAAACTGATGTTTTTTTATCAAATAAATCGCCTTATAAATTTAGTCAAAGAAAACGAACAGCCCGAAAAAGAACGACCCAAAGTATTTGCGGATCTCGTACACCTTACATCCGTTGAATAATCTAACAATCCAGAAAAATGTGCAGTAAAAATAGAGAGGCTCAGGCACACAATAGATGGCTTATTGACGAGTTTTGATCGTTGCGACGTGAGTATTACTATCCAAAATCTACCGAACAGGCACGTTACAGCCTACTTACCTGAATATCAAATTAAGTGCATTTAAATACAAGAAGGTCCTGAATGCGACCCCATGTTTGTAGAGTTTAGACTTCAGGAAGGATTTGTCGAAAGAGTAGAAAATTTTGACTGGTTTTTATTCAGAGAAGATGACATTGTTTTGTACGATGATTCCCTTCTATAAATTGTAGTTTAGACTAACCAAAGATGAGAACGGTGGCAAAAGAAGAACTAGAGCCACCGCGCCAGGAGAGAATGAG
>NZ_JAUBTK010000052.1:0-53956 GCF_036702455.1 Microcoleus sp. D2_18a_D3 | reverse complement strand
CTGGCAATTAGTTTCTACCCGTTCCCCCCCGAATGTCAAGCCTGATTTTGTTAAGAAAGATGTGAGTAAGGCATAGCCTTACCAAGGGGGGGTTAGGGGGGGTTAAAAACCGATCGATAGTTTCCCCATCTTCTCTTGTCCCCCCCCTTACCAAGGGGGGGTTAGGGGGGGTTCCAAACCGGGGGTTAGGGGGAGTTCCAAACCATTTATCAATAAACATTTCCACCTGTTCGGGATAGGAAAACTCCAGAGTGCGATAAGTATCAAATGTATCCAACGCAGAGCCGATCGCATCCCAAACATTCTGCCGACAACTTAGCACAATTCGCGCCTTTTGAATACAGCCGCCGGTTCTAATTTGCCGCTGAATTTCCGCCAAAGAATTCCCATCTCCGACAGCCATCTCATCCGCCCCATCCAACACCAACCACACGCGCTCAGCATTAAACTGTGCTAAAAAATCATCCTTAATTTCCGCAGTCGCCTCAGCCTTCCCAATTCTCTTAATAGCCGCCAGCAGCCAATTATCAAATAAATACGGCTCTAATTCCTTCCCCTGCAAATCCGCCAAGGATACCCAAATTACAATCGCCTCGGAAATGCCCGCCGCTACCCAATTCGCAATCTGCCGCAACAGCGTTGTTTTCCCCGCCGCCGGTTCCCCAATAATTCCTAACCGCTTGCCATTGCTTTCAGGGCTACTTCCTTGCTGGATAACTTGCTCAAGAAACTCGCTGTGTTCAAATTTTTGGGTAACTTCCTTTTCCCGGTACAAATCCGAACCTTCCTCAGCCGCAACATCCTCGCGTCGCTGAGTCACTTTCTGCCGTTCCACCAATCCCAGCGGCACATAAACATCATCTATTTGATGGTTGCCAAAAGTTAGCTGATTGCTAGTAAGCCGCTGCTGTTCTTTCTCCTCTAATATCTGCTGGCAAATATCCCGCCAGTCAATCGGCACGTAAACAATCCGGCTCTTTTCAACTATCTCCTCAAGCAAAGCCTTTAGCTGTTCAATCAAAGCGTGACTTTCGGCGGTTTGGGTATCATTCCGCGTCAAACTTTGCGCTGTAAAAATATGGAAAACTTTTTCATTGTCCTTGATTTCCTCGGCAAAGTATGCAGATACTAAGCTAAACAAATTTTCGGTTAATTTAGCTTGATAAAGTGTGACATCACAATCTTTGAGAGCAACTTCCAGCAGTTTATTTTCAGCTTGTTGAAAGCGATTTTGGCTGAACTCGCTTCTGGAAGTTAGCAGCAATTCTATCTCATCTAAACCTTCTATTGGAATACCAGAAGGGGCTGTTTCTTTTTTAACCTGCTTTAATTCTGTTTTTAACTGCTTAATCTTCTTATCTAGCCATTCTAAATAAGGACGGTCTTGAGGCAAGTAAATGAGGAATGCTTTAGAAGCCCTGCGAGACGGCTCAACCAATTCTTCATAACATTCTGAGGCGATTTGTTGCTGAGCTTTCAGGAAAGAACGTTTCAGCGCTTTTTCTAAATCGTAATTGACAATTTTACCGTTTTGTGAGAAGCTTTTTATCCCCTTCAAACAGAGGTGCTTGACTGCTTGATTGGCTTGAGTGCCGACTATCCCATCGAAAGCGACCTTGAGAAGATATCCCAATAATAGCCCAGCATCTAGCATTTGACGGTTCTCCTAATTTCAGGCTCCAAGCGGGTTATTTCAATAATAGGCGATCGAGTTTGCTTGCGGGCGATCGACAATTGCTGAAATCATCACATCAAAACTTCGATCGTCCGATCAAAAGTCGATCGCTCAAACATTGAATTTAGGCAAAACGTTCAACTATTTTTCGAGGATTACCACGAAATCCTCAATCATCACATCAAAAGTTCGAGCCAGCTTGTGGACTGCTGCAAAGTCAACCATTGCCATACCCTGAGAACGGGCATAATTGCTAATGGTACTGTAGCCCACGCCCGATCGCTCCGCAACCTCTTTGAGCGTCCATCCCTTCTCGGCAGCCAACTCTCGAACCCGCAATCTGACTAAGCCTTTGCTCATCTTCACTATTTACAAAATTTTGGATTTAGTATAATATATCAAAAAGCGATCGCCCCGGTCATTCGATTTTAGATTTTAGATTTTAGATTTTAGATTGACTCTAAAGATGAATCTGGGAGCTTGAACGTTGGTCGAAAATTTTGCGCCTCTCATGGCAGAAGTCGGGGCTTGTCTCCGTTTTGCGGCGGAGTCAACGAAACTAAAGACGATCGCCAGTTAAAATTAATCCCGACAGATTATTTCTGTCGATCGCACTTAGCAGAGATAGATTTAGCTACTACCACCAGATGCAAGTACAATGATATCAGAAAACCAGTTAAGATCGTCAACGATCGGCGCATCAAAAATTATTCACAAATCGTCGATCGTCAATCCGCGATCGAGATTTGTCACCGAAGAAACAGTAGCACTCCTGTTCAACATATCACCCGAACAGATATACCGGATCGAATGCTGCCACAACGTGGTGTACGTTCATGCCAAAGGCCTGAGTCGATTTGTCAGCTACGCCGATTTCCCCCCAATCTTAGAAGTAAAACCGCCCTGTGCTCAAGATTTTGTGGGATGGTACAAACGCTGGAAACGGACACAAGCACCAGAATTTTGGACTAAATTCTATACGTATAACTTCAAAGCGGCTGTTTCAGTTGACAGCTTACTTGAGTGGGGTAAATTAGTCGCTACAGTTAAATCGGTAATTTCTGCCTCAGCGCTGCAACAGCTACGAGATGTTTACGCTCAAGAAAAAACATTGATGGAAAATTTTTAAAGCAGTCGGGGCAAGTAAACCCGCGATTGTTGGTCACCAGCAAGATAAATGTAAGGTGCGCTTCGGCGCACCCTACGAAAGAGAGATTCTACTCAAAACTCTTCTTTACCTTCCAATCCCCACATATTGGAAACCAGCCGCTTCTAAAGCCTTCTTGTCTAAGAAATTGCGGCCATCAATCATCACCGCATGATCCATCAACTTCGCCATTTTCTCGTAATCTAAATTGCGGAACTGTTCCCAGTCAGTCACCAACACCAAAGCATCGCAACCGTCTGCCAACCTTTCCGGGTCAGTTTCTACCAAAACTCCCGACAAACCGTGACGCATCCCAGTTTGAGAAACAATCGGATCGTAAGCTTTAACTTTCGCTCCCAACCGATTCAAACTCTCGATTAAATTCAGCGCTGGAGCATCCCGCAAATCGTCAGTATCCGGCTTGAAAGTCAAACCCAAAAGTCCGATAGTTTTACCTTTGAGAATCTTCAAAACGTGCTGCAACTTTTCAATAGCAATGAAACGCTGGCGTTGGTTAACTTCCACTGCCGCTTTCAGCAAATGCGCCTCGTAACCGTAATCGTCAGCAGTGTGAACTAAAGCCGAGACATCTTTGGGGAAACAAGAACCGCCCCAACCAATGCCAGCTTGCAGAAACTTGTTGCCAATCCGTGAATCTAAACCGATACCTCGGGACACTTGAGTAACATCTGCACCGACGCGATCGCAAATATTAGCAACTTCATTAATAAAGCTAATCTTCGTAGCCAAAAAAGCATTAGCTGCGTACTTAATCATCTCCGCTGAACTGATATCAGTCATCACCACAGGAACCTCCGGCAAAGACTGATTTTCTGCAAACTTGCGATCGACAATCGGCTTGTATAACTGTAGCATCAGATCCATAGCCCGCCGAGAGTTGCTGCCGAGAACAATGCGATCGGGATTAAAAGTATCGAAAACAGCACAGCCCTCCCGCAAAAACTCCGGGTTGCTAACCACATCAAATTGAACACCTTTTTTTGCTGCTACTTCCTCACCAGTAACCTCATCACCGCTGTGAGGTTTTTGACGTTCTGCTAAACCGTCTAGTACAATTCTTCGCACCCAGTCCCCGGAACCGATGGGCACTGTAGATTTGTTTACGATTACTTTGTAATCGCCGTCGAGGTGAGCTCCAATTCCACGAGCAACCGCTTCCACGTAGCGAGTATCGCTTTCCCCAGTAGGCAAAGGAGGCGTCCCCACGGCAATAAACAAAATATCCCCGTGAGACACTCCTGCAGCTAAATCCGAAGTAAATTCTAGATTGCCCGACGCAGATGCAGAGGACATTAATTCAGACAGTCCGGGTTCAAAAATAGGCGACTGTCCAGACTTCATCAATTTAACTTTTTCTTCGTTGTTGTCTACGCAAATCACGTGGTGGCCGATGTGGGCCAAACAAGTGCCGGTGACTAAGCCAACATATCCTGTACCGATAACGCAAACGTGCATAGAAATCTCCTCAAAGTTAGTAAATAAATCAGATGAAAACGAAGGAAGAACGAAGAAGGGAGAACGAAGAAGGAAGAAGGAAAAATATCTTGTAGGGGTAGCGCCCCCGTGCCTACCCCTAGAGGGCAACCACGGGGGGTTTGCCCCTACCAATCTCTGGGCCCACCACGGGGGGTTTGCCCCTACCCCTCTCCCAGTCTCTACTTTTGGTTTCCCTCGATGCGATCGCGAAAATCCTTTATAGTCAACTCTAAACCTTGATCCAGCGGCACAGTTGGCTCCCACCCCAACCAAGTTTTAGCACGAGTAATATCCGGTTGTCGCTGTTTTGGATCGTCTTCCGGCAGCGGTTTAAAGATAATTTCTGCCCCTGGATTAATCGTGTTTTGAATTTTTTGTGCCAGTTCCAATATAGTGTATTCGCCGGGATTCCCCAAATTCATCGGCCCGATTTTGTCGCTATTCATCAAACGAATAAATCCTTCCACCAAATCAGAAACGTAGCAAAAACTCCGCGTTTGGGAACCGTCGCCGTATACTGTCAGCGGTTGATTCCGCAAAGCTTGAGCAATAAAATTGCTCACTACTCTGCCGTCATTTTCCAACATCCGCGGGCCATAGGTATTGAAAATTCGCACAACTCGAATGTCTACCCCATTTTGACGGTGGTAATCAAAAGATAGGGTTTCAGCTACTCGCTTGCCTTCATCATAACAGCTCCGAATTCCGATACAATTAACGTTGCCGCGATAATCTTCTGTTTGTGGATGTACGTCAGGATCTCCGTACACTTCCGAAGTGGAAGCGAGAAAGAATCTTGCTTTTACCCGTTTGGCCAATCCCAACATATTCATCGTGCCGATGACGTTGGTTTTAATTGTCTTGACAGGGTTGTACTGATAGTGTATTGGGGAAGCGGGACAAGCCAGATGGTAAATCTGATCTACCTCTAACCGAATCGGTTCCGTGATGTCGTGGCGGATCAGCTCAAAATACGGGTTGTCCAGCCATTTGAGGATATTGCGTTTAGTCCCGGTGTAAAAGTTATCGAGGCAGACTACCTCCTGTCCTTGGGCCATTAAGCGATCGATTAGGTGGGAACCGAGGAAACCCGCACCGCCTGTGACTAAAATTCTCATTGTGGAAACTGCCGTTCTGTTTAGGGGTAGGACTGTGGTACAAAAATTCAGTCGCTCGAATGAAACTTACTAATAGAATAACAAAATTGCGATCGACAATGGAAAGACTTATGCGTCACTTTTATAAAATCTTTAATTAACTTAGCATTTTCAAATACTTTGAACAAAGTGCTATAATTCGCAAATGTGGGTAGCAATTTTTATTTAAGCTTTAATATTTCCGAAAAAACACTCTTGACATTAGTTATGTTATTTGTTAGTGGTTATTGGTTATTTGATGACTTCGGTGTGATGTTGGGGGATGTCCTAGGGGATAGCTGCGCTTCACGGGCTTGTTGGAAAATATGTTAATCCAGTTTATATAAACAGGGCTGACGCGCGTCGAGGCGAGAAACTGGGTTTTTTTCGTAGATATAGTTGAGAAAGTAAATATTTTTCAGAGAAACCCGGTTTATTTGGCCTTAGTCCCGATGAACCAACTGCGACGACGAGAATTAGAAATATATAGTATCGTTAGGCGATCGCGGTGGAATCTCAGCAGCAGTTAAAGTCACAATTATTCTGAATAAGACTTTGGGTATTCCTGAAGTATAAATGTCTGTTGACTACCTTTAAGATTCTGTTTCATCACCCGAAGCAGACGATTATCCATCGGCTGTATATCTTGGGTGAAAAACTCATGAAGTACCTGCACTTTGCCTGCATAGTCTCGATCGGCTTTACAAATTACAATTCCTGCATGATTTGAGGTTGTAGAATGGAGATTGATGAAATCTTGACGATTTTCTGTAATGACTACTCGCCCTGCATTTGTCGCGTACATCAAGACTTCATCATCGGGAATTTTTTGATTGGCTTGTCCGGCGCCCGAGGATGTCAAAACATCATAGCCACGCGATCGCAGTAAATCAACCATTGCGATCGGGAAGTTTTCGTTTGAGTAAAACTTTAGCATTTTTAGTTACTCATTTTCAGCAAGCCACTGCTCGATTTCTTCTCGGTTGTGTTCGTAATAGTTCGCAACCGCTTGCAAATCTTGAAGGGTGAGTCCTGGATAATTATAGAGAAGTTCGGATTCAGTTGCGCCCTGTTGTTGGTAGGCGATAATCGTCCAGACGGGAATGCGGGTATGGCGAATTCGCGCTGCACCGCCACAAATTCCTGGAGTTTTGTGAATGGGATGCTGAAGGGTTTGGACGAATTGCAGGGTTTGTGCTAGCAAGTCATCAGGGAGTGTTTCAATGGTTTGGAGAAGTTGTTCTTTGATGGTCATAATCGATCGCCAAAATCTAAAGAGGATATTGTGTTGGGATTACAGCCGACCTATAAGCATCCGTATACAGGTTATGGTGTGGCTTGAGCACGATCGATTAATCGGGTTTTGTTAACGATCGAATTTTGATCGATAGCTTACGTTCGGCCAGATATTCTGCACGATTAACCTGCAATAAACGCACAGTGACTCGACCGATCGCAGTTAGAGGTTCGATTGTACCACTTTCAGTTTGAAGTTGAAGATGGTCTTCCCAGCTATCTTTTCGAGGGTTGTAAACTCGAACCACTTCATCTGTTTCTGGATCGATCGAGGCAATGTCGCTGCCTTTATTTTTGTTACAAATTGAGCAAGACAAAGCCAGATTATTTTCTACTGTTTCGCCGCTATGTTTTTCGGCAATGATATGGTCTATTTGATGAGACGAGAGGGCGAGTGTTTCTGGGATTAAACAATATTCACAGTATCCGTTGGCGCGATCGCATACCATTCGTCGCAGACTAGCTGAAACGTAGGTTTTACTTATGCTGCCTCGCTCAATTTCAGCAGGGCTTGCGCTTTGGCAATGCGTACTAAATGTTCGACAAATTCGTATTGCTGCCACAGGCGCTGCTCGATCGGTGTGAGTCCTTCCGTGCGGTTTTTCTCTAATAAAGTATCGATTTCCGCTTGAAGAGAGTCGGATAAACGCAGGGCTAATATTTCTTGTGGCGATGGTAAACTTGCTATAAATTCTAATATCTGCGTGAGTCCCGAAAATCCGCTTGAAGGATTGGCTTCGACTTCCCTCAATCCCAGCATCAAAATCTGTGGTAACTCATCTTTGAGAGTATCTAGCCGCCGTGCTAGTTCGTCGGGAATTTGAAGGGTAATTGTTGCCATTTTTTTACTCACTGACGCTCTCATTGAATGGTAGCACAATAGACGACGGGAATTATAATTATATAGTGTCGTTATTGCATAGCGGTGGAATCTCAGCAGCAGTTATAGTCACGATTTTACCATCACGCCAGATACTAATTGATTGTCCTAGTCTGCAGTGTTTTTCATATGCTTCGGCAATTGCTACTTTCACACCTGCATCAATTTTTTCATATAACTTAAGGAGTTCTTCTTCAGTCATTTGATTCCTAACCTATGCTCCATTCTCTTCAAAAAAAGCTTCTAAATCCCGATCGCCTGTGATAATTCTCATAATTTCAATTCCATCGTTCGCGATGCGGTAAAAGATAATGTAGTTTTGCACAGGAATACCGCGCAAGTAGGGGCGAAGTTGACTATAACTGCGTCCCATCAGAGGAAATTGTGTCAAGTAGCGGCATTTTTTAGTGAATTCATCGATGAATCGTTCGCCTGCTTCAACGTTGCGTGCGACGAAATAGTCTGCGATTTCGTCAAGGTCGCGAATCGCTTCAGGTGAGATGATATATTTGCTCATCAAGGATTATACCGATCGAGCTTTGTGAAATTTGGCTCTAATTTGAGCGATCGCCGTTTCACCATCCACTCCTTCACCGCGATCGAGTTGTGTGGCGGCGATGTCGATTTTGGCGCAAACTTCTTCTACCCAGCGATTGTATCGATCGCGTTTTTCCAGCAGCCGTAGCGCGTCAGTAATGATTTCGGTAACGTTGGTATAGCGCCCGCTAGCGAGTTGGGCTTGGATGAGTTGTTCTTGTTCGGGGGTGAGGGTGATACTCATAGGTAAAGATCGGCTGGCTATTGTTTTATTGCAGTTCGGGGGGATTGCACGTTTGTCTCTATTCTATTCTAATCTATGACTGATGCGTTACGTTGCACTAGCAATACCTACTACTATTTATCGATCGCAATCGCTAGTTCGTCGCGAATTTGAATGGTAATTCTTGCTATTGTTTTTAGTCACTGACGCTCTCATATAATCCTAGCACAATAGAAGTGCGATCGCCCTTTTTTGAGAAATGCGGTGTGCGATCGCCCCGCGCGATCGGGTAAAGGTGCGATCGCGCTTCCTGATTTTAGTCGCTTCACGCTACCAATCTGTTGAATAGCGGCCAAATTTTAGTTAGAGTTGTTATCGTTGATGTCTAGATTTTGTATTGAGAGTTCTGAAGGTAGCGGTACAGTTATTTGTAGGAAAACATCAATTGTTATTTGATTATTATCACAAATTATATTAGTTATGTTAACTTTACTATTTTCAGATAAACCGTCTTGAATAGGGAATTTAGCAGGTGGCTTAGTTTTATATCCAGCATCCTCAAGCCATTCAGCAATATTTCTCCAGTTACCTATCTTTTCATTACATTTGCCGATCAGACCTTTAACATACTTATAGATACTAGCGCAGAGGTCACTTTCAACGCCTTTAGCATCCTTCCCCAGCTTTTCGGCCATTTCACCAGGACTGTAACCACAAAGTAACCCCCGCAAGTGTAGCTTCTCAACGGGGGTGAGTCGTTTTCCCTTAGCCGAGGCCAAGTCTGTGTAGAGGGTTTCCAAGTCCCACTGGTGGGCGGCTTGGGTGAACTGCTCGTTTGTGGGTGCCATAGGTTGAGGGGTAGAAAATTCCTAATGGAATCCTAACATAATTCCTGATGAGTGCTAGACAAAAGCTAAGATTGGTTAACTTATGATAAGTGGAAGAGCCGATCTAGCTGCAATGAGTCAAAATGACGAGGCAGCTAGCTTGAAGTCTTTAATGACTATACTCATTGAGCATTCCTGAATCATTAGTTTTGAGAAGAATTTTATGATTTTCATAATACCGATTATCTTAGGTGCTGCTGCTATAGCGGCTTCCGCTCTTGGCATAGGAGCTGGTATTGCAGGTGTTTCGGACATGAACGATGCAAAAAAAATTGGCGAGAGCGCTCAAGAACGCCATAAACGTGCTTGCAATCGTTTGAAAAACGAATGGGAATGCACTCAAGAACTTGCAGAAGAGTACGGTCAACTGCAACTAGATATCAAAATTCATACTATTGGGAGATTTGTCAATTTTCTTGAGCGTATTGGTCAGCGTGGTTCTCTAAGCGACAAGCAGTTTTTGGAGGGATTAGAAGGCATTTCTATTCAGCAGATTAATGAGTACAAAGCTGCGGCTTTAGAAGCAGAACAATTTGTCAAAGGTGGTTTTAAAGCTGCTGGGGCAGCAGTAGCGGCAGGTCAAGGTGCAGTTGGCTTGATCGGACTGTTTGGGACAGCAAGTACCGGCACTGCGATCGCTGGGCTCAGCGGTGCAGCAGCTTGGAATGCGACTCTTGCATGGCTGGGAGGTGGTTCTCTGGCTGCTGGTGGCGGTGGCATGGCAGTTGGTACAGTTGTACTGGGAGGTATTATGGTTGGTCCAGCCTTGGCAATTGGTGGCTTCATGCTTGCTGGTGAAGGTGAAAAAGCTTTGACAAAAGCACGAGAATATGAAGCCAAGGTCAATACAGAAATCGCTAAAATTGATGCTGCTAAAGACTTTTTGGAAAGAGTCCAGCGACGGATTGATGAACTTAACTATGTGGTGAATAACTTGAACTCTCGTGCTGTTCTCGGACTTAACGAACTTGAATCCCAGGCATTCGAGCGAAATAAAAATGCAGATGTGCGTAAGTTGCAACAGGTAGCGCTTCTGGTAAAATCGCTTGCAGAAATTATGAAGACCCCTGTCTTAGATAGCGAAGGAAACCTCAACCCTGCGACTGCTAAAATCCAAGCTAAATACGGTACTATTTGAGGCAAGTTGACATGATAGCAAAAGAAGTTTCGCGAGGCATCTCAAAAATCACCAGTCCTGCTGAATGCTTACAGGAACTTGTCTCAGCTTACACTGAGTACAAGATGGTGGCAGAGCAGGAGCAGACTAAACGGCGTCAAATTGATGCCTGGGAAAAAACAACCATCGCTCAGATTAAAGCCCAGAGCGATTGGATGATGGACTACCTCGATCGCTCATTTGATGAGCGTGCAGAAAATTTTCGCGATCTTTTTAGCGTAGTGGATTCGGCAATAGCTAGTGGCAATAATGAACAGTTAGCATTAGCTTTACATTCAATTACAGAAATAGCTAAGTCGAGTCCTTTCCAAGACCTTGCAAACTTAGCATCAGTAAAAGCTGCACTTAATGATCCAGACCATGAATGGGTGTTTTGATTCACCTTTATGAGTGTGGGTTGCCCCTTCACCTATCCCCTTAAATTGAAAAGCGATCGCCCTTCACGTCCAAAAGTGCGATCGCCCTCCTAAAATTAGTTAATGGTATAATCATCGATCAAATACCATCTAGGACTAAACCAATTATTTTGAATAATGGGACAGATACTTCTGAAGACACTCCAGAAGTTATAGAACAGGATATAATAGACCAAACGATTGAAGTAGGAAGTGGTTGTGACTGGAGAGGCAGTGGAGTAGAACCTCAGTGGCATAATCCAAAATCCATCAAAGCTTACGACCATATCGATCGCCATCATGGCCCAAAACTGAAACCCCTTAATTTTAGAGGCAGGGCGGCATCCAAAAATCAGCCTCAAGGCCAGTGGCTAAATGCTCAAGACTGAGTAAAAGCTGAACAAGTCACACCGAAATATCCCGGTCGTTACATTATAAATTTCAAGCGTTCTATTGGGAAAGTTCACTATCCAGATGGAACAATAATTGAAAATGTTACCCATGCTTTTATTAAAAGGAAACCAGATGGAACATTCAAATCTGCTTATCCTGTTCTCAATGATGCTACGCTGTCCTCATTAGATAGGAGCGATGATGATGAATAACTATAGCAATTTTACAATTCACCTAGAAGAACCTCATGGCGAAAAATATGCTGACGCACCAGATGACACATTAGGAGAACTTTCGCATTTTGAACTAGGTCTGAAACTATTTTGCTTTGAATGCGATCGCCCAGTATCAATAGAAATCGGTGAAGAAAAACTAAACGTTTTTTTAGACCCCGATATCTGTATGCTGCTAGAAGATGAACTCCCCAAAAAACTCAGTGAGTTATCCCAAGGAAAACCCATCAACATAGAATTTGTTGAAAGTGTTTGCATCACTCTGGAATTACAGCCCTTAGCCAAGGATCGAATTAGCTGTAATTTAAAAAAATTTGGATATTTATCTCCAAACCAGTTTACCCTAAAATCCAGAAATCAACATTTTGAACTGAATAAAACTCAAGTCATAACAGAGTCAAAGGAATTTGTCGAACAACTTATGGAAATGGCTCTAAATGGTGGCTATATCACCCTCGAAGAAAAGCAAGAATTCCTGATGCCACTCCGCGAAATTGCTCCTGCTTCGGCTATCTCGTAATTAAGTGCGATCGCCCTTAATCTCCAAAAGAGCGATCGACAAAGAGGTAGATTGCGATTTACTGTTGGGTGAGGGCGGGTTTATTCAGATTGTTGGTACTTGTTAGATATTGTTGGTGAACCCGCCCCTACAGAACTTCATCACATACAATTCTGAATTAAATCGAAATGATTTCACTTCCCTTAATTACAAAACAAACTCGGCTCTACATGAAAAAAACTCCCCAGAATCAATGCCAACTCTTTACCAATATCTCGATCGCCATTAACCACTTCATACACTCTTTTTTCAGAGCCAATAACTCCCACCAAGTCAGCAGGTTGTAACTCTCTTTGTTCCATCAAAAACAGCAGTATTGAATGAGGCGTTGCTGTGGTTCCTGGTGCGTAATATTCCTGCTCAAATTTTTCAATCAATACAATCAGCAATTCATATAACTCATTTTCTTCAGGAGTGCGATCGCGCTGGTGCATCAACTCTTCCACAATAGCGAGAGCTTTCTCATTATCCGCTTCATTTCTAATTATTTTCGGCTGGTACTGAGACAATAACTCTTTGTATTTATCTGGATTAAAAGTAAGGGTCATTTTTCCATTTCTCCTTATCATACTCAGCATGGGTGAGAATATATTTGATATAAATTAATTTGATTTCATAATCAATACTAACTATTAATCGATAGTTGTTACCTTTGATATTAAAAACTGTAAACCCCCCAACAGCTTCGGCTTTCGGAAAAACAGATTGTACCTCAATTAAGTTAGACCATTTAGCCTTGCTAGAAATTTTAAACCAGTTATCCAAAGCTTCCCCGCAATCAGCATGAGTTTCGCTGTATTCACGCACCCGTCGGTAGCTGATTATGTGCATCTACTATAAGCAATTTAAACTAAATTTTAGTTTAGCTCAACCAATTCCTTTGGTCAAGGGCGTGAAGCGCAGCTATCCCGTAGGGAATCGCCCTTAATGTCCAAAAGTGCGATCGCCTCCCATTCACCAAAAGTAATCTTCCATGATTTAATTACAATAGCGAACCCTTTTGCACTATCAAATAAAAGGCATCCTCAAAAACCAAAGTGGCAAATAACATACCTAGATTACTTCCAGGTGAAACCACAGTCGGACAATTTGGCGACTTGAACAAAATCCGCCGTACAGGGGATAACCTTACACCCCATCATATTCCATCCGATGCTTATATGAAACAAATAGGAATCTCTGGTTACACTAGAAACAAGGGTATTGCTATCTTGATGGAACAACCATATCCGGGAAGGGGTGGTCGTCATCGGCGTACACAATCCTACGGACAAAGACCAGACTTTAGTCTATCACCCCGGCAAACTCTAGCTCGTGCCGTGTGGGATGTGCGATCGATTTATCGCCAAGATCGGCTGTATACACCACAAATTAGGCGGAATTTACAACAAGTCATCAAACAAAACAAACTGGCATAGTCGGGTACTTTTGATAAAGTGGGAGAAATAAGATGAACGTTACTCAATTAATAGAAACATTAAATGCTAATAAATTCATGCGCTCTGATGAAGAAGTAATGAGTTTTGAATACGCTTTAGCCGAACTTGCCCTACATCTTAACAGCCAATATTTGCCAGAACTCTATCTGGTTTTAGATGACAGATGCGAACAACATGAAGTCATGTATGGTCTGATTCATTTTCTGGAGTCTTTTGAGCTCAAAGACCAGTTGCAGGCGTTTATTGATACCATAGACCGGATAATTGTTAATGCTAAAGAATGGACAATGATTCTACTTTATGGAATTCTCAATCAGGATTTAGCCCGGAGTTTATATGGCGAGATGTTACATTCTACTGATTCTCAAAATCGGGATTTATGTACGCATTTGCTGCGCGAAATAGCCGCTAATGAATCCCCTCCTTTATCTTCCCATGCTGAGTCAGTGATTTCCGGCGCAACTGCGATCGACATTAATATTGATGAAATTCAGAGGGATCTGTCGAGCTTTCTTAAACTCATTCAAGATGGGAATATCTTGGTACTCTTGCAAGACGATCGGCCAATAGCCGAAATTAAACCTATCAAATAAGATGCAAGCCGCTCTCAGGATGAGCGATCGCCCTTTTGCTCCAAAAGTACGATCGCTCTTTTAAAAACCCTAACTCCTGCTCAGACAGTTGACGTGCTACACTCAGAGTATCGTCACAGCCACAAACAGAATGCAAACCATTACCATCACAATTCCAGACGATCGCCTGCACAAGCTCCAAGAAACCGCCAAGATCCTCGGCGTTTCCCTAGAAGCATTACTGCTTGCCGGTGCTGAAAACTTGCTCGCACCACCAGAAACATCGTTCCAGAATGCTATGGAATACGTCCTCAAAAAGAATGCTGAACTTTACCAAAAGCTCGCGTAATGCGCTATCTAACTTTAACTGAAGTCTTAGAAATTTATCGGCGCATTATTGAGCAGTCGGGCGGAGCATTTGGCATCGCTAATTTAGGAGCCTTAGAGTCAGCTTTAGCTCAGCCGCGCATGACGTTTGGCGGGGAGGAACTTTACCCAACTATCGTCGACAAAGCTTCAGCCCTTGGATTTGCTTTGATTAAAAATCATCCTTTCTTAGATGGTAACAAACGCATCGGTCACGCAGCAATGGAAGTCTTTCTAGTTTTGAATGGCTTGGAGATTTCTGCACCTGTGGAAGAGCAAGAACAAATTATATTACAAGTCGCATCAAGCGCGGTGGCCCGCGATGAATTTACTGAGTGGCTGCGCTGTCATATTGTTCCTAATTCTATTTGATAAATTCTGGCTCTGAAAACTAAACTTTATTATGCCACAGTGCGATCGCCCTTAATCTTCAAAAGTGCGTGAAGCGTAGTTATCCCGTCGGGAATCGCTCTTAATCTAACTTCCCTAACTCTTTATATTTATCTGGATTTAAACAGTCCTGGACGCACTCCGAGAAAGAAACCGGGTTTTTTACCGAATTTACCGTGTGTAACCAAGTATGTCGTAAAAAACCCGGTTTCTGGGCCCCCACAGGGACGGGCAAGATGCCCATCCCACAAGAAAACAGACTCTTTGTGGAACAGGCATTTTGCCTGTTCTAGATGACTGCAAACAACTACAAAAAACTGACTCTTTGTGGAACAGGCATCTTGCCTGTTCCTGACAAAAAGCCACACAGATTACGAATCCCGATCGAGCTTCAGCACAGCCATAAAAGCCTCCTGCGGCACATCCACAGTACCCACAGACTTCATCCGCTTCTTACCCTTCGCCTGCTTTTGCAGCAACTTCTTCTTCCGCGAAATATCACCGCCGTAACACTTCGCCAACACATCCTTCCGCAAAGCCGGAATGTGCTCCGAAGCAATCACCTTCGCACCAATTGTTGCTTGAATCGGAACCTTAAATTGATGGCGGGGAATCAACTCCTTCAGTTTTTCCGTCAAGCCGCGGCCCACATTGTAAGCCTTATCGCGGTGTACGATCATCGCCAAAGCATCAACCGGATCGCCATTAATTAAAATGTCCATTTTCACCAACGGATTTTCGCGATAACCGATGAGGTGATACTCCATGCTCGCATAGCCGCGCGATCGCGATTTCATCTGATCGAAAAAGTCAGTCACCACCTCCGCCAAAGGCAACTCGTAAACCAGCGTTGTTCGGCCTTGACTCAGATACTTCATATCCATAAAAATGCCCCGCCGACTTTGAGACAGTTCCATCAGCGCGCCCACATAAGTTTCCGGCGACAGCATTTCTACCCGCACATAAGGTTCCTCAATTTTCTCGCGATACTGAGGATCGGGCAAGTGGCTGGGATTGTCAATTGTTAATACTTCTCCTTTAATTGTTGTGATTTGATAAACCACAGAAGGAGCCGTAACAATCAAATCCAAATTGTATTCTCTCTCCAGTCTTTCTTGCACAATTTCCATGTGCAGCAAACCCAAGAAACCGCAGCGGAAACCAAATCCCATCGCACTCGAAGTTTCTGGTTCGTAAGAAAGCGCGGCATCGTTGAGCTCGAGTTTTTCTAAAGCTTCCCGCAAATCTGGAAATTGGTCAGCATCGATCGGGAACAAGCCGCAAAAAACCATCGGCTTTGCTTCTGTATAACCCGGCCAAGGCTCCGGTGCCGGCTTTTTGACCAAAGTAATCGTATCGCCGACGCGAGCATCAGCTACGGCTTTAATTGCTGCGCCCAGATAACCAACTTCCCCCGCGTGCAGTTCGTCTACTGGAACTTGAGTCGGTGAAAGGATGCCCAATTCATCGATGACATATTCCTTACCCGAAACCATCAACAAAACTCGATCGCCCTTTTTGACACTTCCGTCCATCACCCGGAAATACACAATTACCCCGCGATAAGGGTCGTAATAACTGTCAAAAATTAGCGCCCGCAGCGGTTTATCAACAGTATCCTGCGGCGGCGGCACCAATTCGACGATCGACTCCAAAATCTCATCTATACCAATTCCTTCCTTAGCAGAAGCCTCAATCGCCCCGCTACAGTCCAGACCGATAATTTCTTCAATTTCCCCTTTTACCCGTTCCGGTTCTGCCCCCGGCAGGTCAATTTTATTTAAAACTGGAATAATTTCCAGATTGTTTCCCAAGGCAAGGTAGACATTTGCCAGGGTTTGTGCTTCCACGCCTTGAGATGCGTCTACCACCAGCAGCGCCCCTTCGCAAGCAGCGAGCGATCGCGACACCTCGTAAGAAAAGTCCACGTGTCCGGGAGTGTCGATCAGATTCAGCACGTACTCCTGACCGTCCTTGGCAGTATAATTCATCCGAGCCGCTTGCAGCTTGATTGTAATGCCGCGTTCGCGTTCGAGATCCATATTGTCTAAAAACTGCTCCTTCATCTCCCGTGCCTGCACAGTCCCAGTCGCCTGCAACAGGCGATCGGCCAAGGTGGATTTTCCGTGGTCGATGTGAGCAATAATCGAAAAATTGCGAATGCGAGATACAGGGACGTTAGTCATGTTTTTTATCGAAGAGCTAATCGGCAAAGGATACTTTTTGTTGTATGATTACACAAGCAAGAGTAGAGTGCTTACTTCAACCTCTTACTGGGGATTGAGATGAAACCACAACTGAGGCAAACCTCAAGAGTATCAGTTATTAGCCTTTCAAGTGTCCGATCGAGCCCGGACACCCAAAAGGAAAAAACTTTTCTCTCTCTCATTGTACAGAAAGCGGTTAAGCGGTTGAGGAAAGGTTGGGTGCAAATCAGGGACTGCCAATATCTAGTTCAGTCGGTTGTCATCAAAAGAATTGAAACTTAAGAATTAAAACTAGGATTTTTAAACTATGAGCGAATCAAGAATACCATCCCACAGTTCGTCAGAAAAAGTCGAACTGTCCATCCATATCGATCCTGAACTGCTAGACCAAATTAAGCACTTGACGAATGACCCCAGCAAAGTCATTGAAACAGCAATCAAGCAGTGGCTCCGAGGCGAGCGCCGGGAAGACGAGCTGGCTCTGAGTTTACGCCGCAACCCCCCAGTCCCGCCGCGTGGTGAATGGAACGACTGAGGTGCTCTCGCCCCAGACGGCGCGCGCAAATCTGCGGGGTGTGAAATTTAGATCGCACGGGCGATCTCCTGCAGATTTCGTGGCTAAAGCTACAGGTGGTGGGCGAGTGAACTCGGCTCAATCACAACCTCGGAACTATTCTAGGTGAGGGAAAAAATGCGTGAGCCATTTCCCGACTTGAGTTGTTCGCCGCCTCATATTTTGGCGTAATTTTCACAGTTGATAGTTAATCGGTGCAGATTCCTAATTTCTCAATCTTAATTTTTATCTTTAAATTACCCAAAACGGCTGAGAACGAATAGTTTGGAGTTTTGAGTTGAACTCAGAATTAAAAAATTAATATTTTCTGAGTTCATTAATCACTCAAAAGTCAATAGTAGAAGCCAAAATTTTTTGCAAAGTGTGAGTTGGGAGCGATTAATGTTTAAATTAAAAAGCCAACAGCTTTTTAATTGATTAATAACTCACAAATCAACAGTAGAAGCCCCAACAATGGGGAGTCTTGAAATCTTTATTAAAAACTCAAGACTCCAAAATACGAACTACTTTCATCCCCTACTCTGATGGACTCTAACACAGATTTTCGGCGATCGAGCCTCGCCTCTACAGTTTTTTTTCAAGAGTTAGGGGCAGAATTAGTATTTACCCAAGACGCCTCTGGTCGATATCTATCTTTTTACTGGCAAAAAGCCGAGCAGTACAACCTTACAGCAGAACAAATTGTCGATCGCCCCCTCAGCGAAACCCTGCAACCCATTGCCCCTGCGCCTTATCTCGATATCCTGCGGCGGGCGCTCGAAACCCTCGTACCGCAACGGTTCAGCTATCCATTTTGCCACGGCGGACAATATTTTCTCTTCGATTTGACACTCACTCCGGCGATCGACTCAAACGGCAAAGCTACAAAAGTCTTAGTTATGGGAAGGCTGCTGTCTGACAAACCCACAGACAGACGGCCCGAATCCCCAGAATTTATGCTCTATCGAGCTTTGCCATCCCCCTGGGACGCCCGCCAACAAATGTCGCTTCCAGCGAGCCGTATCCCCGGTCGATCGCTCCCTCCCTACTCGGAAATCGACCGTAAAATCATCTCCCAAATCGCTCAAAACCTGCACAAAACCCTCGATTTAGACACAATTTGGCAACAAACTGTTAACAGCTTGGGTCAAGTTTTGAACGCGAGTCGCTGCATCATCTGTTCCTACAAAAAAGACAGCGAAAATCTGGAAACCTCCCCCTTCCTTGCCTCTGAAAATCAGCAAAATTCGACGGCAGCCGCCGAATTACACCAGTCAATAGCTAGCGACCCCTCGCTCCCGCTTTCCCCTGCTCAAATCGAAAATCTCCAATCGAAAACTTTTAAAGTAGTAGCTGAGTACCGCCAAGAAGCTTACTCTTCTATGCTGGGATTAGAACTGCGCGCAGCCGAACAGCCAGGGTGGATTCAAACTTTAGCCACCTTAAAACCAGTAGCAGTCGATTACGCCTCCCCCGCCGCCGATCCCTTCCACCGCCATTCCGTGCTCGTAGCAGCTACCTCCTATGAAGACCAACCCAATGCACTGATATGTTTGCACCGCTGCGGCAGTTCCCCGAAATGGAGTCCTGTCGAACTCGAATTCGCCCGCGAGTTAGTCGCTCAAGTCGGCAGTGCGATCGCCCACGCTACACTTTACCAAGAATTAGAACAGGCTCGCGCCGAAGCCGTGGCTCTTTCCCAACTTAAAAGTCAATTTCTTGCTAATACTTCTCATGAACTCCGCACCCCCCTCAACGGCATCCTCGGCTTCCTAAAACTGCTTATGGACGGCATGGCAGATGACCCCGAAGAAGCGCACCAATTTATCGAAGAAGCTTACCGCTCAGCAGTACATTTGTTCAATGTGATTAACGATATTTTGGATGTCGCTAAAATCGAAGCTGGCAAAATGGAGTTAGACCTCGCTCCCGTCAAACTCGGTGAACTGTTGCAACAAGTTGAGGATTTTACACGGGTTCAAGTCGAGCAAAAGCGATTGCAATTTCAAATCCAAAAACCCCCTGTGGAGGACGAGATTATTTTGTATGGCAACTACCAACGTCTGCTTCAAGTAATCTTGAACCTCACGGGCAATGCCATTAAATTTACCGGGGAAGGGGGAATTCGCATCAGTGCCGAGGTTATTAAGAAAAAGGTGACTGTTCACAACCAGCAGTTCCCCGGAATGGTAAAAATTCGAGTCGCTGATACTGGCATTGGCGTTTCTCTCGACAAGCAAGATAAATTATTTGAGTCCTTTTTTCAGGTGGACGGCGATCGTACCAGGCAATACGGCGGCACCGGTTTGGGATTGGCTATTTCTCAAAAACTCGTAGAAGCAATGGGGGGTACAGTAAATTTTTACAGTATGGGGGAAGGACTCGGCTCGACGGTTACTTTTACTGTGCCGCTTTATCAAGAACCACTATTTAAAAATTAATCATATCGATTCCGGTTGCACTCCTTATCATTGTTGACTGTTGACTGTTGACTGTTGACTGTGAGTAAAAAAATGAAAATTGCGCGAATTATTTCTTGGCCGCTTAATTCCACTTTACGCCCCACGATGAAGCGCGGATTTGATATCATTCCGGCGCAGCCGGAATTGATATTACCAATTACCAATTACCCAACTGTACCTTACTCACTTAAAAATTACTATATTCCTGTATCCGTGAGTTCCGTTGCGTGAATAAAAGTCATCGATAATTGGTAATTATCCTACAAACACAGTTCGATCGCCCCTGTATCAATTTTAACTTTTATCCATCGCCAATCTCCCTCCTTGGGGGCTTGCAACTGAGATCGATCGCCCCCGCCACTTCCAATCCCCACCCAGAATTCGCATAAATCAAATCCGGGGTACGGATAACAAAGCTCATCTTTATTTGTCCGCTGGGCTCTCACACCTCCGAGTAAACCCGCGCACACCGCCAGCTTTACAAAAACTTAATGCCAGCTTATACGACTGATTAAGCTTCCCAACCCCCTACTGTAAAGGATTATTAAGCATACTGGACGCTCTCAGTTCTCTGTGAAAATCATAAAGATCTTGTAAAGACACCGAAACTACTTAGTAATGTTTGACGGGGTGTGGGAAGATTTAAGTAGAATTACGTAATCCCTAAGTCGGGCAGCGGCAGGCTGGCAAATTCAGTAAATTCCTGCTCAGTTGGCAGAATGGTAAACTTTTGCCAGTCTATTAGAAAAAGGGTTGCTATGAATCAGCAAATATCAGCTCAATCGCAAAAACTTTTACTCCAAATTGGCAGAAAGATTCGTCGAACCTTGGATCTCGATAGCATCTGGCAGCAAACAGTTAACAGTCTGGGAGAAACACTAGGCGTCAGCCGCTGCATCATTTGTCCCTATGAAAGTTCTAGCCTGCAAGTCAAAGTAGCTGCTGAATACTGCCAAGAACCATTTTTACCCATGCTGGGAATGGAAATCTCGCTCACAGCAGCACCTCATTTCATTCAAGCTCTAGCCACCCTCGAACCGGTGGTAGTAGAGTCCTTTGCAGCCAATGACCCTTTTGGGCCACAGTCGCTGCTAGTGGTGGCTACCGCTTATCAAGAGCAAGCTAACGGCATAATTAGCTTGCATCAGTGCAAGGGCCGATCGTCGCGGAAGGGTAAGACCGATCGACCTTGGACTCAATCCCAGATCGATTTCGCACAAGAACTTGCCGATCAAGTAGGAAGTGCGATCGCCCTCGCCACCCTCTACCAAGAGCGCAGCAAGCGAGTACAAGGACTATCCCAGCTCAAAAAGCAATTTTTGTTGAAGGCGTCCCACGAGCTCCGCACTCCCCTAAATCACATCATCGGTTATCTACAACTAACCATAGACGATCAAGCTGACGATCCGATAGAGGAGAGAGATTTTATCCAAGAAGCTCACCGTTCGGCTATTCACCTTTCTAAGGTAATTTCTAATATCTTAGATTACATTGAGTTAAGTGAAGCTTGCCAAACTCACGCAGAGTTAGCCACTTTCAGGAACCAGGAAAAATCGGAACCTCAGTAAACCTTCTAGTGGCGTATTTAACAAGTATAATATTTATCGTACCCACAAGTTTTACCCCTGAAAAAGCTGACACTTTATCGATAGATTCCCTCACTAACTTCGGTAGCTAGTTCATCAATTTTTTTTAGGAAATTATAGTTTTACACAGTACAGCCTAGCAACTACCACACGTAGTAGCCCGGTGTATTTATCATATTATGTTCGCTCAAACGACTCCCATCAAAGAGGTTATTTGACCGGAAAGGATATTGCCAGCATAAGATTACACTTTCGCACTTTTAATGCTCTTAACTTGTGCTTGATACAATTACCCACCGCCCTTTTTTTTCGGAGTTTTTGGAGGGCTGACATAGCGCGCCCAAAAAGGTTCCTCCATATCTTTCATCGCTGCTAGTTTTTGGCGCTCTTCCTCTATGCGCTTGCGTTCTGAAAGATTAGAAAATATGTTGATACTGCCGACAGTCTGGCCCCCCGCATCTCGCACGGGTGCGGCAAACAGCCAAACATCGATCGAACTACCGTCTTTTTTCAACAAAGATATTTCCAAACCGTTTTGCGGTTTGCCATTAGACGCAGACTTTAGCAGCGCGTAAAAATCTTGCTTTTGGCCTTCAGGAATATTCGGTAAAGGTTTCCCTAAAACCTCAGCCGCAGTCCAGCCAAAAAGTTGTTCGGCGGCGCGGTTCCAAACAACGGTATTGCCGTCATTGCTGGTACAGTTAATCGCCAGCGGCGCCGATGCTATCTGGGCTTGCAAAACTTGGTTAACGAGTTGCAGTTTCAATTCTACTTGCTTGCGATCGGTAATTTCCTGACAAGCGCCCCACAAACGGACAACCCGTTCAGCAGTTTTGTCCCACACCACTTGCCAGTAGTCCCGCACCCAGCGCACCTCGCCTTTTTGATTAATAATGCGATACTCATTAGCTCCAGTGCGACTGAAAGTACAGCCTTCTAATTGGTTAATTAACATTTCCCTGTCGTCGGGATGAACGAGTTCGGAGTTCCACCAACCAAACGATTCTAATTCTTCAGGAACGATCCCGGTGCAGCGCTCAAAAGCTTCTGTCGCCCACTCGCAGGCGAACTTGCCGTCGGGCAGTCCCTTAAAAGAATAGGCAAAATCCGAAGTAATTTGCGACATAACTCTGTAGTGGAGTTCCGACTCTCGGACTGCGATTTCGGCTTGCTTTCGTTCCCCTATTTCCCGCGAATTAATTATAATCCCCTGCACGCTAGAATCGTAAAGCAAACTGTTACCTATCGACTCCATGTAGATCCAAGAACCGTCAGCGTGGCGTTTCCGATATTCGATTGCCCCCCCAATTCCGGGAGATTCTAACAACTTACCAAAATACGTCTGCCAAGCCAGCAAATCGTCTGGATGGATTAACTCGCCGTGAAATTTCCCAATTCTTTCTTCTGGGTTGTAACCCAAAAGCCGCTGTAGAGCTCCGCTGTGGTATCGAACTCGCCCGTCGGAGCCGACAATGCTAATTAGATCGGGAGAATTACGCAGCATAGCTTGCAGTTTGGCTTCACTTTTAGTTAATGCTTGATTGTCCCTGCGATGCTGGCTGATTTGTTTTTCCAACTGCTCCCGTAGCTGTCTGATTTGCCCTACTTGCTGGGCTACAGTGCGTTCCAAGAGGCGATTACTTTTTTCAATTTCAACCAGCTTTGCCGCGTTATATGTCGCGCTTTCAAACAGGTGGCTTGCTGCTATTTCCTGCAAAGAATTTGATAAATCCTCCAAAATTTTTGTGAAAATTGCCTGTTGCGGGTGTGGCAATTCCCTAGCTTGTTCCTGCAATGTTTCTAAGTGTTTGTAGACAGTTTCTAGCATTTTATTAAGGGGGGAATCTAATAGTTACCTGCGGGTGCAACCCCTAAAAAGCGGACACAAGTTTTTTCAACATAACCCATAACTAAGACTGGTGTCTGGCGATCGACCCATCGCCCTCTCAATAACCAGGCATTTTGGGACTTTATCTTCAAATCATAGCAACCGATAGAGAAAGTAAATTCTTGTTGCGCCCTAATTGCCAGCCCAGCCGCACCCCCAAGAAGTGCTCGCTAGGAGTGCGGGTAACTCCCCTACCCAGTGAATGTGGGGCTTCTCGCGATTAAGCTAAACTAGATGGGTGTCAAGAGAAAGAGGGATTTATGACAGAGCAAGCCAACGCTCGCGATTTGTTTCGCGCTGCTTACGAACACCGCTATACCTGGGACGCCAATTTTCCCGGTTACAGTGCCGATATTGAACTCAAACAGGGCGACGAAGTATATACGGGTCATGTTTGGATCAAACCCGACATGAGCGTGGAAGTCACGGGCATTGAAGACGAGGAAGTGCAGCAAAGCGTCTACACCCAAATGCGCGATATTGTCACCCACCGCAAGCGCTCGACATTTGAAAAATCTCACGGCAAAAATAGCTTCACCCTCGGCGAGAAGGACAGCACAGACGCTGTGGACATCTTGGTGCAAGGCGACTCAATGGGGTCTAACTATAAAATCCGAGGTCTCTCAATTTGTCAAGTCAGCCGGGTGATGGGTCGTATGGCTTTCGTAATTGACACGCACAAAAGCTTAGAGACACCCGAAGGTTCTTTGGCAACCCACTACGATGCTGTTTTCCGCAACCCCCAAACAGACGAAATCATCAAAGAACTCGAATTTGAAGATACCTTTGACAAGATAGGCGACTATTATGTCATGACCAAGCAAGTAGTTCGAGCCAAAGAAAAAGGTCAACTGACAACAACCGAGTTCAACTACTCCAACGTCAAACTGCTAGAACCAGCAGTAGTGTAGCGGCCTCAAAAACCCGATTTCTTAAATAAAACGGGTTTTTTTGGATAACGTATCAGAATCAACTTGATTTGGCGGCAAGTAACGCTACGATCGAACCAGAGAGCGAATTGAAATCGAGCATCAGCGTGACAGAAACCGGGTTTCCTGTAGCCAGCTCACCTGAGCGTGCAAGTCTTTTGTCAAGAAACCCGGTTTCTTAAATCTGGCGCGGTTGAGAATGCTGCCCTTGAGTCAAATCGAACTTTCATCAACTACAAGAAATCATCACAGAGGCGAAATATGACACTAGCACTAACCAGAGATAACGTCGAAACAGTTCTCGATGAAATGCGTCCCTACCTGATATCCGACGGTGGCAACGTCGAACTCGTAGAAATTGACGGCCCAGTGGTACACCTGAGACTGCAAGGAGCTTGTGGCTCTTGCCCGAGTTCCACAATGACTCTGAGAATGGGCATTGAACGTCGCCTGCGCGAGGCCATCCCAGAAATTGCCGAAGTCGAACAGGTAATGTAATTAGTCAGTTGGCAATTGGCAGTTGGCAGTTGACTGTTGACTGTTGACTGTTGACTGTTGACTGTTGACTGTTGCCAATTACCAAATTTAATTGCCAATTACCAATTACCAAATTTAATTACCAATTACCAATTACCAATTACCAAATTCAATTACCAATTACCAATTACTAAATTCAATGTCTCACCCCCTTTATGTAGCCTTCATTTGGCACCAACACCAACCGCTCTACAAATCCAGAGTATCAGCTAGCACAGCAGCAGCCCAGTACCGACTGCCTTGGGTGCGCTTGCACGGAGTCAAAGACTACTTGGATTTAGTGCTCCTTCTGGCAAAATATCCTAAACTGCATCAAACCGTAAACCTGGTTCCCTCCTTGATTTTGCAGATAGAAGACTGCATAGCAGACCGAGCATTAGACCCTTACTTGGCGGTAACTCTGAAGCCAACAGAAACTTTAAACATCGAAGAACAAGAGTTCATTTTAGAACACTTCTTTGACGCCAATTACCACACTCTGATTCAGCCACACCCCCGCTACGCTCAACTCTACACTCAGCGGCAGGAAAAAGGCATTCAGTGGTGTTTGGCAAACTGGAAATTGCAGGATTTTAGCGACTTGCTGGCGTGGCACAATTTAGCTTGGATTGACCCGCTGTTTTGGGACGACCCCGATATTGCAGGGTGGCTGAAACAAGGACAAAATTTTAGTTTGGTAGACAGAAAAAATATCTACTCAAAACAAAAAGAAATCCTCGCTCGCATCATTCCCCAGCACCGTAAAATGCAAGCTGAGGGACAGTTGGAAGTCTCCACAACCCCCTACACGCACCCGATTTTACCGCTGCTTGCCGACACGAATGGCGGCCGCATAGCCATTCCAAACATGACGCTGCCACAACACCGGTTTCAGTGGGAAGAAGATATTCCCCGACACCTGAGAAAATCCTGGGAAATGTATCAAGACCGGTTTGATTGCCAACCGCGCGGTTTGTGGCCGTCGGAACAAGCAGTCAGCCCGGAAATTTTGCCCTACATTGCCAAACAAGGCTTTAAATGGATAGTCTCGGACGAAGCAGTTTTGGGGTGGACAATTAAACACTTTTTCAACCGCGACGCGACAGGGAATGTCTACGAACCAGAATTGTTATATCGCCCTTACCGTTTAGAAACTCCTGACGGCGATTTAGCCATAGTATTTAGAGACCACAGATTATCCGACTTGATCGGGTTTACCTACGGTTCGATGGAACCGGAAAAAGCAGCATCAGATTTAGTGGGACACTTAGAAGCGATCGGCAGAACTCTCAAAAACCGACAGTCCGACGGCCAAACAGCTTTAGAAAATCCCTGGTTAGTGACGATCGCCCTAGACGGCGAAAATTGCTGGGAATTCTATCCCCAAGACGGCAAACCGTTCTTAGAATCCCTCTATCAAACTCTCAGCGATAATCCTGATATCAAATTAGTCACAGTCTCAGAATTTCTCGACAAATTCCCAGCAACCGAAACAATTCCCGCAGCCCAACTGCACACCGGTTCGTGGGTGGACGGTTCCCTCACAACTTGGATCGGCGATCCCGCGAAAAATCGCGCTTGGGACTTGTTAGGGCCCGCCAGACAAATGCTGGCAAACCATCCAGAGGCCACAGAAGAAAGCAACCCTGAAGCTTGGGAAGCGCTTTATGCGGCCGAAGGTTCCGACTGGTTCTGGTGGTTTGGCGAAGGCCACACGTCGAACCAAGATGCCATGTTCGACCAGCTATTTCGGGAACACGTAGCGGGAATTTACGAAGCTCTCGGCGAGCCCGTACCCCCGGAAGTGCGGCGGCAAGTAGAGGTGCACGAGGTTCAAGGCGACCACCTGCCGCTGAGCTTTATTCACCCGGTGATTGACGGTATCGGTAACGAACAGGATTGGGACAAAGCCGGTCGCATTGAAGTTGGGGGAGCAAGGGGTACGATGCACCGGAGTTCGGCAATTCAGCGCCTTTGGTACGGGGTTGACCACTTGAATTTTTACATTCGTGCCGACTTCAAGGTAGGGGTGCGGCCGGGAATTGATTGCCCGCAGCAGTTAAATTTGTTCTGGTTTTATCCCGATCGCACGATGCACAACAGTCTGATTCCGCTGTCGGGTTTGCCTGACGAAGCACCGCTAAACTATCGGTACCACCATCAGTTAGAGATTAATTTGCTGACGAAATCGATTTGGTTTCAGGAAGCAGAAGAGGGCGATCGGTGGCAGCCCCGCATTAGCCGCGCCCAAGTGGGAGTGGATAAATGTTTGGAGGTAGCAGTGCCCTGGGCGGATTTGCAGATTATGCCCGACTGGCAGATGAGGCTGATTGCAGTTTTATCGGAAGGGCAGCGTTACTCTACCTGTATGCCGGAAGATGCTTTTATTCCGATCGGAATGCCGTAAAAAGTCATTAGTCATTAGTCATTAGTCATTAGTCATTAGTCATTAGTCATTAGTCATTAGTCATTAGTCATTAGTCATTAGGCTTTAGGGGCGGGTTTCACCAGCTTTCATAGAACTGCTAACCCAAATAAATATAAACCCGCCCCCGCCAACAGAATTAGTCAACAGTCAACAGTCATTAGTCATTAGTCATTAGTCATTAGTCATTAGTCATTGTTTGAAGGAACAAACAATTAAATAATTATCAAAATTTATTAAATTGGGGCTTCAACTCTGGCTACCTAATGCCTCGATCATTTCGATCGCGTCCGGTCGATCGAGGGCTATAAAATTTGTTTGTAGTGAGGGCTTCATCCCTCCTCAAAAAGAGGACTTAAGTCCTCACTACAAAACATAGAATGGTTAATTTACCGGACATCATATCATTAGTCATGGGGAAATTAACACACTAATGAGCCGCATTTTACTATTGGTCGATCGCCACCAACAACTTAATTTGCCGATCGCCCACCTCAACACGGAGCATGAGGTGATCGTACTCGATCGCGCTTTAGATCCCAACTCCGAATTTCCCTTTCCCCAAATCGCTTTTGACTTGTGCATTCTCGACGAGGCAAATTTCGATCGCATCGGGCCGCTGGTAGAATCATTAAAAGCTGCCGCCGAGCCGATATTTTTACCGTTTTTGCTTGTTAGTAAATCCCAAACGTCTGCTCTTTTTGAGCAGCCATTTTCGCAGCAGGCAAAACAACTCGAAGGCAGAATAGACGATTGGATAGTAACTCCCGCCGAACCCGCCCAACTGCACTTGCGGGTAGAGAATTTGTTGGCGCGCAGGCGGCAGTCGCTAGAACTCCACAGACTTCAGGAAATAATTAAAGAACAGACTTTTACAGAAAGTTTGTTAAAGGACTCGCTGCAAACGGCAAACGAAAACCTGCAACGGGAAATCGCCAAGCGGGCCGAGGTAGAAGCTGCAGCGCGAGAAAACTCCTATCTCGACTCGCTGATGAATGCCATGCCAGATATTGTCTGCTTCAAAGATGGCGAGGGCAGGTGGCAGGAGGCAAATCAAGCGATATTGGAAGTGTTCGAGCTAGAAAAAATAGACTACCGCGGCCTCAAAGATTTTCAGCTAGGAGAACTCAGCATTTTTTACCGCGAGGCGCTACAGGCGTGCGAGGTCAGCGATCAAGAAGCGTGGGCAAAAGGTAAGCTTTCTAGGGGGGAAGAAATGATTCCCCGATCGGACGGTACTGTGAAAATCTACGACGTGATTAAAGTACCCGTATTTCACCCCGACGGCAGACGCAAAAGTATCGTGATTTTGGGCCGCGACATCACGGAATACAAGCAAACTAGAGACGAACTCGTGCGCTTGGCGTCGATTGTCGAGTCTTCCGACGACGGCATCGTCGGCAAAACCCTCACCGGGACAATTCAGAGCTGGAACGCAGGAGCAGAGAAGATTTACGGCTACTGTGCGGCGGAAATCAAGGGGCAGTCGATCGAGATTTTAGCCATACCCGAACGCCCCAAGGAAATGCCTCAAATATTGGAAAATATTAGGGCTGGAGCCACCATCGACCATTACGAAACCGTGCACTTGCGGAAAGATGGCCAACAGATAGATGTGTCCCTGACGATTTCTCCGATTAAAGACGCGACTGGAGCGGTAACGGGCGTTTCGACAATCTCTCGCGACATCAGCGACAGCAAGCGAGTGGAAAAAGCCTTTGAACAACTCCGCCACCAAACAGAAATGATTTTGTTCTCCGCAGGAGAAGGAATTTGCGGGTTGAACAAACAGGGAAAAGTAACTTTTGTCAATCCTGCGGCGGTGAGAATGGCTGGGTGCGAATCGAAGCAATTGATCGATCGACCGCTCTATGAAAGCTTACACCGTGCACAGCAAGAATGCTCAAGGGCGATCAAGCAACTGTCACCTGCAACAGACATCAATTCAGGCTCTGAACTTGTCCCACACTGCGCCGCACCGCAGGCGGGCAAACTGCTGCCGAAGCGGGTAAGTTCTCAAATTTTAGCCACCTTGGAAGACGGAGAGGCGCGGCGCG
The DNA here is from genome assembly GCF_036702455.1 of Microcoleus sp. D2_18a_D3. NCBI lineage: Bacteria > Bacillati > Cyanobacteriota > Cyanophyceae > Oscillatoriales > Microcoleaceae > Microcoleus > Microcoleus sp. D2_18a_D3. The sequence continues at coordinate 24,531 of NZ_JAUBTK010000052.1, read as the reverse complement.
TCACCGATGAGATTTTTTGGCGGCGAGACGGCAGCAGTTTTCCGGTTGAGTACGTTGTCGCTCCGATGCGAGAACAAGGCGAAATTATTGGAGCTGTGGTGACTTTTAAAGATATCACGGAGCAGCTTGCCGTCGAGCGCATGAAAGATGAATTCATCTCTGTTGTCAGCCACGAACTGCGGACGCCCATGACCTCAATTCACGGCGCCCTCGGCCTCCTCAACAGCGGCCTGCTGGACGCTTACCCCCAGAAAGCTAAGCGGATGCTGGAGATTGCTGTCACTAACACTGACCGTTTGGTGCGCTTGGTCAACGACATCCTAGATTTAGAGCGGATGGAGTCGAGTTACAGCACTGCCATCAAACAAACTTGCAATGTGGCTGACCTGATGTTGCAGGCGGCTGACGAGATGCAGGGAATGGCTCAGCAGGCGGGAGTTACTCTGTCGGTGAAGCCTGTGGGGGCGCAATTGCAAGCTGTTCCCGATCGGCTAATTCAAGCCTTGACAAATTTACTCAGTAATGCTATTAAATTTTCTCCCTCCGGCGCTACGGTTTGGCTGAGCGGGGAGTTGACCCACAATCCGGATTTGGCAGAAAAAGCAGCGCCCAAGTCGATGTCGTCTCCGTCTTTGTTGTCTCCTGAGCCTGCAGCCGCGCCTCCGCACTTGCCAGTCCCGAGCTCGTGGTACATCGTGATTGCTGTGACAGACCAAGGGCGGGGTATTCCGTCAGACAAACTGGAGATGGTCTTTGAACGCTTTCAACAAGTTGATGCTTCTGATTCTCGCCAGAAGGGAGGTACTGGTTTGGGGCTGGCTATTTGTCGCAGTATCGTGCAGCAGCACGGGGGACGGATGTGGGTGGAGAGCGTTGTGGGGGAGGGGAGCACTTTTTTCTTAAGTCTGCCACTTCTCAGGGAGGGGCTGGCAAATGAAAGTTAATTTCTACCCAGGTGTACCCAACGTTACTAATTTTGTGCAGATTGTTCGATCGAGTCATCGACAAACAATCTCAGCCTTGTCTGCAGTTTGGGGACTGCGGGCAAAAATCGCGATTTGAGGTGGAAAAGCGGCTTTTTTGGGTGGGATATTTTACAGCAACCGCGCCAGACGGTTAGGATGTTCTTAGTTGAAATCCTGCCGCTCGATTGCAGCTTCGGTCTTCCTTGTTCCTTCTTTCTTCAACATCTGCTATACAGTTTTGAAAATTTACTGTAAAGTCCGATCGGCTAAAATAATTTGCTTTACAAAATATTCACATTTCGCCTCTAATCTGTGATCAGTTCTCATTTCTAAAAAAATGTTAATTTTGACTGCCAAGCGCATCTTGGTTATTGACGATGCGGAAGATATTCGGGAAGTAGCTCAAGTCAGTCTTGAACTGGTGGGGGGCTGGGAAGTCCTGACAGCGAGTTCGGGCCGCGAGGGGGTTGCTAAGGCTCTTGCCGAACAGCCTGATGCTATTCTATTGGACGTGATGATGCCTGACCAAGACGGGCCTACTACTTTTCTACAGTTACAAGCTAATAAGGCTACGCAGCACATTCCGGTAATTTTATTAACGGCTAAGGCTCTGGCTGGGGACAGGCGGATGTTCGCGGATTTGGGGGTGGTGAGCGTGATTGCTAAGCCTTTTGAACCGATGTTTTTGGCGGCTCAGGTCGCTGAAGCTTTGGGCTGGGAGCAAGAATAGATCGATCGCCCCCCTTGAATTGTGCAGCTTTTTAAGCAGTAGTTTTGCAGGCAAAGAGAGTTAAAAAAACTTGGTTTCTGTGGTCTGGTTCCTTAGATAAAATCCGGTCGATCGGACAGGATATATGTAGGGGCTTAGGCGCCGTGCCTTTCGTCCTGTCAGCTTAAGACTAAAAACCGCAGTCCGGCAGGCGTTTAGGCGTTTCAACCCTGCCGATCTTTGAGGTGAAATTGACACAAATAGATGATGCCTAAGTCCCTATTTCTAGTGCGTTCATTTAACCGGATTCGGGCTCAGCCATGAGCTCAGTATTCCTACTGATTTATCGGGCAAATATAAGCTGGCAGGATTATTTTACTTTTTGTAACAACTCACTCGTCTTCATAAGTTCTTCAGGTTTTAGTTTTATGTTTAAGCAGAACGTCAGGGATCGCTCCTGACTGTTGACAGACACATTGGGAGATGACGATTATGCCCTCAGCTTACATTTTGCTACTAATAGTTTCTCTGGCAGCAGTCTGGGTTTACTGGCAAACCTCTCAAGATATTTTTGTTCTTGTGGCTTGGGCAGGGCTGGGTTGTTTTATTTGGGGTTTCTCTTGGGCACCTTGGAGCGTTCAGCTTTTGATTGTGATGTTACTCTTGGGCCTCCAAAAGTGCTACTTGCGCGACGCTCAAAGCTGTGAGTGAAAGAGATTTTTTATTTTGGTGCCTGCTGGAATTGAGATGTGCAGGCAGTCGTGAATCTCTCTAATGATTGGGTTATCGCTCCATATCTTCAAAAAAGGTTTAAAATATCATGAATAGTTGCCCTTGTTGCTCCTCTAAATTGCTCCGCCACGCTCGCCACAATCGCCTTTATTGGTTCTGCTCGCAGTGCTGGCAGGAAATGCCGGATCTGTCGGAGATGATTTCACGTAACAGCGTGGGGAATCACAAACGCGACGGTTTGGTGAAGGTTGCGACTTTTACTCCTAAATTGAGGATTTTTGATTCTGTAGAAATGGCTTAGTTTCCTGGAGTTAGTCTCGCGATAAATATTAAGACTGAAAAGATTTTTGTTTGTGCCCTCTGTGGGATTTTTTGATAAAAAATGCACTCATCCCTTTCCGTGTGAAGTGAAGGGGACTTCTTAGCGGGGGGATGAGTGTACTTGTGATGGGGTCGATCGCCCGACTGAATTTCAGCTATTGTATGCAGTTAAGCTGATTACATCAAACCGATTTGAGAGAGAATGCCTTGACCGGTGAGGAATTCGGTAGCTAGGCCGATAACGAAGCCCAACATTGCCAAGCGGCCGTTCCAGGTTTCAGCGAACTCAGTGAAGCCCAACTTTGCGTCTTTGTTTTCCATGACCAGAAACCTCGTTTAATTTCAACCTTATGTAACCAAACTTAACACAGCAGTACCAAGTTTGCAACATATTTTTACAATTACTGTTCAAATGCCGGAGATAAGCGGGATGGGCCCGCAGGGAGAGGGGCGATCGCATCGGAGGCGAGAAACCCGGTTTCTTCTTGTATTTTTCGTGACTCCTCGCAAAATCTCGTAGAAACCCGGTTTCTGAGGTCAGGGCGCGTGGGTCGAAGGATGTCAGAAAAATAATTTTTAGTTAATATAAAATAGCAAAAATCTAGTGACACTCCGCCTGGGGTGCCCCGGAAGAGCAAACCCTAATTGTTTCGCACACAGCATAATTCCGGGGCACCATGCAATCTGAATCTATTAGATGCGAAGGTATTTCACAAAAATACTCATCACCTCACCACTTTTAGCAGTTGGTAGCAGGGGACTCCAGACACCAACCTCAGCGTACCCGCGCGCGTGGAGTAGGTAAATTGTACTCCTGACAGCTTGGGGAGAACCTATCAGCAGATGTTTGAGGGGTTCTTTCTCAGGATTTGCTGCGTCGGGAGTTAGCAGGGACGCGGGAAGTTGAATGGCGTCGCTGCTGGAATTCGATAAAAAACTCTGTGTCACAGTGATTAAAGGCTTTTGCTAGTTGAGTGCTACATCCAAAAAATACAACACCCAGCCCGCTTGACACCCCAATTCAGTGTAAATATTCCCCTATTTTCTTAGATTTGTTTTTGATTCGTTCTAGTACCTCCTCCAAAAAATCTTCATTTTTGCCAGCAACCTCTATCATCTCTCGCAGCGTGTCAGCGTATGACAAGGTACGCTTGTGGTGGTCAGGCATTTTTTCAAAACTCGGCCCCCACCGCTTGACGGCATCAATATTAACGCCTAAAACCTTTACCAGAAGCAGGTTGCAACGCGCTTTGTAGCCTCTGGCTTTTTCTTCTTCTTGTGTGGCGTGGAACCACCGACGGCAAAAATCCCAAGCTTCCATTGACTCACTCAGCCAGCTAAACCATTTGTCGCGTCGCGACGTTCTGCAAGTTCGCAACATAGGGTAAAAATTACACTGTTTTAGGATTATGGTATCATCCCATTTGGTGTAAAATTTCCCCTAATAGACTATAGCTGAGAATTGATGCGACGATCGTGCAGAATGAAGAAACGCTCGCACTTGGCAGACTTCCTCCGCAGCAGTCGATCGTTCAGGGCGATCGGCAAAAGATTATAAACTAATTAAATATAAGCCGGTTTATTGAAAAAATCAGCTTTTACGAAAAACTCACAACTCTGAATGTAGCAATAAGAAAGGCAAGTAAAAACAACATATGGCTATTAGCAATCGCGAACGAGTTGACAGAGCTTTAAACCTCTTATGTCAGGGATTGTATCCTTATCTTAAACAGGAAATGCAGGGAGTTTACAGCAATAGCTGGGAAAAAGAGGCTAAGTCCTGCTTACCTAAGCATAAACCATTGAAACAAAAATCAGCAGACAGTATTCTGAGTGAAGATGTTGCGATGCTGCTGTTAGTCATGTCAAAGCAGTGGGATAAAGTTTTCAACGAAAAGCTAAATTCTACAGGAAACGGCCTGGTAACTGAACTTATCCAAGTCCGCAACGATTGGGCACACCAAGTCCCATTTTCCACCGCTAACACCTATCGCGCCCTGGATAGTATTGCCCGACTACTAAAAGCTGTCTCCGCACCACAAGCCGATATTAAAGAAGTAGAAAAACAACAGCAAGAAGTCCTGCGACTCCTCTCTCAAGAACAAACTCGTCAAGAAAATCGCCATTTTTCTGCTGAAGAAGACCGCATTAGAGAAAGATTGAGCGATTTACTAAAACGGCTACCTTTTCAGGAAGCCGATCTGCTAAATCAGGCACTCACTCACCGCTCTTACCTTTACGAAAATCCTAAAGCAGTCAGCAAAGACAACGAGCTATTAGAATTTCTAGGCGATGCCTTGCTGACTTTTCTAAGTGGCCAATATCTCTACCGCCATTACTCAAATAAAAATGAAGGCGATCTAACTCGCCTGCGTTCCTTGTTGGTGGAAGACAAGCAATTGGCAAAGTTTGCTGCCGCCTTGGATATCGGCCAGTGGATGCTGCTAGGCAGGGGTGAAGCAACAAGTGGAGGTACTGCTAAAGAGTCGTTGCTCAGCAACACTTTTGAAGCAATTATCGGCGCGTATTTTCTCGATTCTGGCATTGAGGCAGTCCGCGATTTTGTAGAACCGCTATTTACCCTAGTAGTGGAAGAAATTATTTCTTCTGGGCCAGAACCAGACTCTAACATTCCTGTAGACCCAAAAAATCGGTTTCAGGAATGGGTACAGCAGAATATCGGGCCAATTACCCCTCAATACATCACAATCAACGAGGCAGGGCCAGATCACGCTAAAGAATTTACTGTTGAAGTGCGCGTAAATAGTAAGGTGTACGGTCAAGGAAGTGGTCGCAGTAAAAAAGAAGCTGAAAAACGTGCGGCTGAAGACGCACTGAGAAAAGTCCGGTTAATATAGAGACGTTTTCGATGCTATTAATTTCCCAGCAAGTCAAGACATAAAAATGTACAAAATTCCAAAATTTAAAAATGAATCACTCCTCATTCGCGCACTCACTCACCGTTCCTACGTTAACGAACACCCCGAAGCAGGCGAACACAACGAGCGACTAGAATTCCTCGGCGACGCCCTGTTAGGTTATCTAGTCGGCGAAATCTTGTACAAGCGCTATGAAGATTTTAGCGAAGCTCAATTAACTCGCTTGCGCTCTGGATTAGTCGATCAGGATCAGCTAGCAAAGTTTGCTGAGCAACTAGGTATAGGCAAGTTAATGCGCCTGGGAAAAGGGGCAGAAAGAGATAAAGGTCGCCAAAATCCCTCTTTGCTTTGCGATACTTTTGAAGCGATTATTGGCGCGTACTATCTCGACTCAACCATGACATCTGTCCGCACCTTTGTTAAAAAGCTGTTTATTCCAGTTGCTGATAGCATGGTTTATCCTCAGTCCGATACTGAGCAAAAAAACCTTGTAGACTCTAAAAATCGATTTCAGGAGTGGGCTCTGGCAAAATTCGGTCAAAACCCGGAATATTCAATAATTGACGAGGAAGGCCCAGATCATGCCAAAGAGTTCACTGCTCAAGTGTATGTCAGGGATAAAATGTACGGTGTTGGCCGGGGCCGTCGCAAACAAGATGCGGAGAAAAATGCGGCAGAAGATGCGCTAGCAAAGCTGAAAAAACGCGGACTGATCTAAAGTTGAAAACATCGGTAAAAACTACTAGCTTTTTTGTGCGATTCGGGCGTTGGCTAAGCCATTGAAGACGATCGCCCGAATTGATTGCCAGAGTCCACAATGGGCTATAATCAAGACTTGTGCAAGTGTTACCGCCGTCGATCGAGGGTTGCAAGGACAGAAATTCGTTGACGAGTGCCCGATGGTCGATCGTAATTTTGGGAAATATCAGAGCAATTCATGTCTACTCAAAACCCGACTACCCTAACTGTTGAAGAAGCACAGCAAATCCTCAAAGATTTCACTTGTCTGGATATGCAATCTGTAGCATCGCCGCTGGAAAAACAGGCACTCCGTCAAGCGATTTTGCTGGTAGCAAGTTTGTCGGATTATCAAATGTTGGGAGTGTGCGCTTCTTCGACGGATGAGGGGTTTTTAGCTTTAGAAGCTTATTTAAAAGCTTTGGGATATCAAGCTGTTTTAGATCCCAATGCTGTCTCGACCTTTGCTGGTTCGGTTTATATTAAGTTCAATACTTTGAAGGGGTCGTATTATGTTGACGGCTATCCCGGAACTTACCGGGGCGTTTTGGTGTCGTGCCAATCGGCCTCAGAAGATGGAGTTACTGGCACTTACGGTCATTTACCTCTCGATTTATTTGTTGATTAATTTGTCAGTAGTCAGTAGTCAGTAGTCAGTAGTCAGTTGATCGATTAAATTGAATCAAAAACTGACTGAAAGCATCTATAGGATACAAGCCCCCGAACTCATCCGTGGGGTCAATGCTTCAATCTAAAATCTAAAATCTAAAATCGATTGACTGATGCACCTTACTAAGCTGTAGGTTGCGTCAGCCGATCGCCCTTCGATTCAGTTGAATCAAACGCCGACTGACGCACCTTACTAAAATTAAGCCTTGCCAACGCTCAATTCTGGCTCTGGTTCCGGTGCGATTCCTTCCGGCGGCAGTCCCAAAATATCGCTGTACAAGTGGACGTATTTCCGTGCCGAAATATCCCAGCTAAAATCTTCTCTCATGCCGCGCTGTTGCAGTTCTCTCCACTTATCTTTGTAGCGGAAACCTTCCCAAGTTCTGATCATGCAGGTGAACAAGTCCAGGGGTTCGTAGCGATCGAAACAGTAACCGGTTCCGGTATTGTCGATCGGGTTGTTGTGGGAAACGGTATCGACTAAACCGCCGGTGCGACGAACCATTGGCACGCACCCGTAGCGGAGGGCGAGCATTTGGCTGATGCCACAGGGCTCGAAACGGCTGGGCATCAGGAAGCTGTCGCAGCCTGCGTAAACACGCCGGGAGAGGGCTTCGTTGTAAAGTAGTTGGGTGGACATCCTACCGGGATAGCGGGCTGTCATTTGCCAGAGTTGGGTTTCGTAGTAGCGATCGCCCGTTCCGAGTACAATAAATTGAGCGTCGGTATAGGCCATGAACAGATCGAGCATTTGAATTATCAAATCCAATCCCTTCTGTTCTACCAGCCTTGTCACCATGCCGATCAAAAAGGCATTTTTATTTACTTCCAAGCCGACTTCTTCTTGCAGCGCAATTTTATTAGCGGGGCGCTTTTCAATAGTATCAACACTAAATTGTTGATGGAGGTACTTGTCAGTTGCTGGGTTGTAAGATTCTGTATCAATTCCGTTCAAAATGCCCGATACTTTACCGCCGAGATAAGACAGCAAACCTTCCAAAGTTTCCCCATAAGCTGGGGTTTTGATTTGCTCGGCGTAAGTCGGTGAAACTGTATTTACTCGATCGGCAAACTGTACTGCGGCAGCCATTGTATTGTGACCTTGCATATACCAAGGACACCAAGTCATCTGCTCCAAACGCCAGCGCCACGGCCCTTGATAAGCTAAATTGTGAATAGTAAAAACCGTGCTGATATCGGGGTCTTGGCTCATCCAAACAGGTATCATCCCCGTATGCCAGTCGTGACAGTGGATAATTTGGGGCTTCCAATGATTCCAGGCAAATTCAGCCGCAGCATTGGCAAAGAAAGTGAACCTCCAATCTTCATCTACACCGCCGTAAACGCGGCGCGGTAAGAAAGATGGATGTTGCAATAAGTATAAAGGTACATCGGTTCCCGGCAAAACAGTTTCAAACACCGAGAAGCTTTGGAACATGGCAGACCCATCCCAAACAGGTTTTTTGGGAACGTCCATTTTGTCGGGGACGAAACCGTAGTAGGGCATGAAGATGCGGACATCGTGGCCCATGCGCCGCAGAAATTTCGGCAAAGCGCCGACGACATCGCCCATACCGCCCACTTTGGCGAGGGGTGATGCTTCGGCGGATACAAATAAAATACGCATTATTTTTTTGTGTTCCTTGAGATTGTTAGTCTAGAGTGAAATACCTAGCACTGACCTTCGGTCAGCGTGTAGGCTTCGTGTATCATCTGCCGTTGCTCTGTTAGGTATCTCATTACTGAGATTCGTCACTGAAGACGATCCGAGTCTGACACTGCATCTCTAGCTTTGCAGCCTTTATCCCTTCGTAGGGAACCCACGCAGAAGTCCTGTTTCCCAAGACCAAAAACTGTTTTCGTACAACAAACATGGTTTATATTTTACGGTAGGGCATTACCTTGCCAACCAGCGGTCTGTTTTTTCCCCCTTTCTCTCGCAGTTATCCTTGGTAAGCATACTACTGCTACTGTGACCTGTTGTTTGCAGTCGAGTGGGTGGGTCGCAACCACTTATATCTTACAAGTTTTTGTGCTAGAGAAACAGTAAATTGTCGCTCTTTTTCATATACCTTGCTTGGCTTATATCCCAACGCCCAATTGAGTACAATTACAGCGTGGGACTTACGCCAATTGAGTTAAGGAAATAGCGATCGCCTTTTCCATCCCCTCTCAGAAAAAGTGCGATCGCCCGAATCACATATTACGGATAACTCCCGACTAATTCTGAGAATTGTCCTCAAAAGTCTCCTCAAATCCCGCTAGAAAATCATCCAAAGCTTCAGAGGCGATCGCCAAATTAATATTATCAGCATCTTCCCATCCCCACGTATTCACCCCTACCACTTGACCTGCCATATTAATCAGTGGCCCGCCGGAATTTCCAGGATTAATCGCCGCATCAGTTTGCAACACCTTCACCTCACCCACATCATCTTCGTCGTCATCGCTTTCTTCATATTCTTCGGGTTCGCGAATTGCACTCACAATACCTTGAGTTACAGTTGAAGCAAACTGCCCTAAAGGATTGCCCACAGCAATTACTCTATCTCCCACTTTCACATCAAAAGACAACTCTAGGGGAGGATATTCTTGGGGAGATTCCACTTGTTCCCCTGTGTTCGGGTCGAAGGTAAAGTCGCTAATTAAGAGTAATGCTAAATCTTCTTCAGCATTCCCAGTAAACACCACCTCTGCCAATCTCAATTTTCCGTCGTGAGTTTCGACTAAAACCTGTTCGAGTTCATCTTCTTCATAGAAGTAATCTTGATCGGCAATATCTTCTACAACGTGATAGTTCGTGACAATTATGTCCGGCGATACAAAGAACCCGCTCCCTGAAGAAATCTCTTCTTCTGTATCCCAATCCATGACGTAAATTGACACTACGGATGGCAAGACTTGCTCGACTACATCCGAAAAATTTCCTGCTTGAGTTTTGAACTCTTTCAATTGCTTCTGCAAAGCTTGTTGGTCGGCCTGCATTTTGCTATAAAGTTGCTGAACCTTTTTCAATTCCAGCTTTAATTGAATTTCTCTAGCGCTCATATTTGGCTTTTACCTGAAATAAATTGCTGATTAATTTTGGATGTTTGATTGTAGATTGTGGATGGGTAGGTTAAGAATTATAGGACTTACGAAAAAAACCGGTTTTTACCATAAATCTTGGGCTATACAGCGAGACTTACATCAGAAACCGGGTTGCTTAACACCCGTGCGGAGCGTCCTAAATTAGTCAGGTATTTTTGAAATCTATCGCGCAAGTCCTACCTAAAATCCCATCAAAAATCTACAATCAGACTGCTACTCTATCTGTTTTGCCGCGAAACGCCTGTTATTTTTATTATTGTACAAAAGGCGATATATCGCATCTAAAAGCATTGACAAAGAGATGCGGAGCGGTTTTAGGAACCACGTTGAACTTCGACAAATATTTCCTCCAAAATTGCACTAGCACCCTGTTGGCGCAGTCGGTGAGCGAGGTCAATTCCGATCATTTCAGCAGTCTCGGCGGCCCCGGAAACACTATCTTTGACGAATCGCTGGCCGTCGAGACTCGATACCATTCCGGTTAAGGTTAATTGACCGTTTTCTATTTTGGTATTGACGCCGATCGGCACTTGACAGCCACCTTCTAATTCCCGCAGGAATGCGCGTTCAGCATAACATCTTTGGGCGGTTTCCGAGTGTTCGAGAGCTTTAATCAGTGCCATGATTTCTGTGTCTCCGGCGCGGCATTCGATGCCCAAAGCACCTTGTCCGACGGCGTGAAGGGAGATATCAGCAGGGATAATTTGGTGGATGCGATCGCCCATTCCCAATCTTTCCAATCCGGCAACTGCTAAAATAATCGCGTCATAACCGCCCTCATCTAATTTAGCGAGTCGAGTATTGAGATTGCCGCGAATATCTTTAAATTCAAAATGAGGGAAATGGTGCCGCAGTTGAGCCAGCCGCCGCAGGGAAGAAGTGCCGATTACTGAACCTTCTGGGAGGGTGTCGAGTTGCTTGTCTTTGTGCTTGGAGTGAACTACCAGGGCGTCAGCGGGATTTTCCCGTTCGGTGACGCATCCTAAAATTAAACCTTCGGGCAAATTGGTAGGCAAATCTTTGAGGGAATGAACGGCAAAGTCCGTTTCATTGTTAATCATTCCCGTTTCTAATTCTTTGGTGAAAAGTCCTTTATCGCCAATTTTAGCGAGGGCGACATCAAGAATTATGTCCCCTTGGGTGGACATGGTGTGGACTTCAAAAGTGTGTTCCGGGAAGTGTTTCTGTAGCTGTTCTTGCACCCAGTGGGTTTGCACGAGAGCGAGTTGGCTTTTGCGGGAACCGATGCGAACGGTTCGGGAAGGGGCAGATGTGGTTGGGGACATAAGATCGATCGGAGGATAGCTTGAAATCAGCCAATATATTCACCTGATCTAGCGTACCGCAGGTGGGGACTTTAATTGCTGGTTGGGATAATTCGGGCGATAAAATAGAAATACCAGATTTTGACCGCCTGTTTGAAAAAAGGACGCAACGGTAGGCAAGCTCGAAACGCTTACATAATAAGCGCTTGCCAACCTAAAATCTAAAATCTAAAATCTAAAATCGTATGACGGCCAGTAGCACTGATTCTTGATGATGTTTCCCATCCAGCAGTGGGCTTGGCTGGCACGGGGGCGATCGACATTCCGAAGCAAAGGCTGCCGGCGGTGTACGATTTACCTAGGGTCTAGCCGGATGAACCTGGTTGACATGAGGAGTTAGCTTAGCTGCAGCGAGAAAGGATTAGCTCAAAGGTTGCGAGATTTGGGGAGAGAAATGTAGTTGTGAGGGGAAAAGGGCGATCGTAATTGCGATCGTACTTCTAAAGCAACCAAATAGCTTAGCATCAAAAGTGAATTTGTCAAATTACTCAAATCCTAAAACTATGAAAAGTGCTCTTGATGTAGCTCGTTACTTTTTATGCCGTGTCGATAGAGAAGCAGGCGATACCATTTCTGGGCTGAAACTGCAAAAGCTCGTGTATTATGCACAAGCTTGGAGTTTAGTCTTTAGAAGCCAGCCGCTATTTTATCAAGATATTGAAGCTTGGGTTTCCGGCCCAGTTGTCCGCGATGTTTGGCATGAGTACACAGCTTACAAATATAGCGATATTCCAGCTCCAGATAATTTTGAAGAAAAATTTGATGAAGATGAAATCGAGGTTCTCGAAGAAGTTTGGAATGCTTATGGAGAATTAAGTGCTAAACATCTTGCAGAATTGACGCAATCAGAGACACCTTGGCTCAACGCTCGCAAGGGATTAGAACCTGCGGAAACATCAACTAAAATCATCTCCCGCGAGGATATGAAATCCTGCTATGCACCTTTGGTGGAGGCATAAGTGCAGCTTCCTTGACAAAAGGGCGATCGAACTTTTAGCCATCAGCTACGGCAATTAATAACTGAATTTTACTTTAATAATATCTATATAAATCAATACCGTGCTTCCTCCCTTAGCCTAATGACTGTTGCACTCATCGGCTCGCCCTTGACATTAATGGAGTTTCGGAATGCTTTACGCCTAGCTAACCGCTGCTCCTTGGATAGCGGCGGGACTACGCGAGCTACTACTTGGCCTTCCTGTACGATCGTCACTTCTTCTCCTTTGGCCACCTTTTCCAAGATAGCTTGCAGACTCTGCTTGGCTTCTTCAAGGCTAATCGCAGGCATCTCATTAGTTTTTTAGGTACTTTTTAAGTGTACAGCAACGGGATATTTAATGCGAAAAAGGTCGATCGACCTTTTCCATTTCCCACCCAAATTTAACGTTGCCCTGCTTGAAGTGCAGAATTTGCTATCTGGACAACTTCTTGCTGCCGTGCGTTTTTCCTTGTGACTCGGTACAGCACCCCCAGCCTTTGCCACTCAACAAAAGCAGTGCAGTAAGCACCGCAATTATTGAAATAAATCCCCCTGAATCCGCCCGCCAATTCAACGCTTCTGTAAGTATCCTGCGGCAATCGCGAAGGAGGCGAAAACGGTTCATTTCTTTTAGCTTCGATTGTGCCGAAATAACAGGCTCCCGCGCGGCATCCTTTGCCTAAATACATTCCCACAATGTAACCGTGGGAACCTGCTTGCACATCAAAATCAAGTTGCTGAATGTCTGATAAAGGAAGTCTACTCGGAAGAAAAACAGGCACTCGCGTTTTGCCTTTGATTTGTCTAGAAATGTTACTCGCAGGAAAACGACTGTTAGCTTGGTTTGCACCTAAGTTATCGGGGATGGGGGGCAACTTTTGCACAAAATTCCTCCACTGCACAACTCTATTTTTAGCAATGTTAAAAGTGGGAATCGAGTATTTTTCTAGCGCAAAAGAAGGGCGACCGTTTGTCAGGTTGAAGTTGCGGCGAATCACTGTAATTTCGGGTTTGCCTAAGCCGTAAGCTGTGGCTATGGAACGGGCGAGATTACAGCTAATTTTGAAGCGTCCCATCTCAATACTGCCATTTTCCGCTTGATAAGACCAAGTGTAACCCTCAGAAGCACGATCGCGATCGCACAGAAAATGAGAAATCTCAAACATCTTGGCAATATGAACATCGTACAACCGCAACTTGCGGCCGCCGGCAGATTTTGCAGTGTTGCGATCGGGTACAATAAATTGTATCGGTTGCCAGCTATCTTCAGGGGAATAATTAAACCAGCGGATTTCTGTAATCGGGAGTTCAGTCCTTGCTAACGCTGAGTTTGGTGTCAAAGGTGCGATGGTAAAAGCAGTCACCACACAAGCAAAAATCGCCGCAAATAGCCATCTTCTCCTCATCCTGATTTCCCCCTAAGTAGGTCAGCGCAAAAAAACCATAGCATCTTGTAAGGGGCGAGTGCCAGTTAAGATATATCATACAATAACGGTAAAGTGCGCGCTTACCCACCATACATATAGAAGTTGTGCCTCCCAGACTGCCAAACTTAACGCTTTCCAGCTTGAATAGCAGAATTTGCTATTAAAATTAAATCAGATTCCCGTCCGTTCTTAATGGCTACGGTATACATAAAACCCTGAGTTTTCCACTCAAGAGTTGCTGTGCAGTAAGCCCCGCAACCATTGTGAAAAACTCCTTTCACTCCGCCCGCAAGTTGAACATTTTTTAATGTCTTAGTTACCCCTTCTAGTTTTGTAGTAAACTCCCCGCCTTTCTGACCTCGAATTTCCCCAAAACTGCAAGCTCCTGCACCTCGGCAATCTGCTGTATACTCCATTGAAATAGTATAGCTGTCAGCTTTTGCTGTAGTTGGATAGTACATTTTTTGCGAAACCGGAATCCTGCTGGGAATAAAAATAGGCACTTGCGTTTTGCCTTTTAACTTTGGCAAAATTTCACTTACCGGAACCGCAGTGCCTCCTTGAGCAATTTGTGTTGTTCCCGATTGTCGCAGCGACAATTGCGAAGATCCCAAAACAACCGAGAGAGGCACTAAAGCAGTCAATACACCAGCAGAAGTAGCCAAAAATAATAATTTCTTCTTCACTGTCTTTTTCCTTAATATTCCAAGGGTTTAGTTGGGCGGCGAACCGCATTCACTTATGCACAACCATAATTCAAAATACAAAATTCACACTCGCTTTTCCGGGAAAAATGTTTTTTAACTATCTTGACAAGGTTGCCAGAATAGGAAGTTATATCTAATATAGAGAAGGCGAGCAATTTAGGAGTCGATCGTGGAACTGCAAGAGTATTTGCGCCAGCACGGATTGGAAACTTTGTCCGAAACTTATCATATCAAAGTTACCCGCCACCGCCAATATCCCGATTTAGTCTGTCTGAAATACTCGCAGATAGAATCTCCCCTGGGCGAAAAAATAGTGCAGCAGTGCCGAGGCATTATTTTAGATTCATCTCAAGATTGGCAGATAGTTTCTTATCCCTACGACAAATTTTTTAATTACGGAGAAATTCACGCTGCTGCAATTGATTGGAGAAATGCCAAAGTTTATGAAAAACTAGACGGTTCTCTGACTGTACTGTATTTTTACAAGGGAGAATGGAGAGTGCAATCTAGCGGCACTCCCGACGCCGCCGGCGAAGTTAATGGTTTTGGGTTCAGCTTTGCCGAACTTTTTTGGAAAGTCTGGCAAGAATTGGCATATCAATTGCCCCAAGAAACCGACCAGTGTTTTATCTTTGAGTTGATGACGCCTTACAATAGAATAGTTGTCCAGCAACAAAACAATCAAATCGTGCTGCATGGGGTTCGCAACACTCAAACGCTGCTAGAAACAGACCCAAGTCTTTGGGCAAATAAATACGGATGGGAATTGGTCGCATCCTATCCTTTAACTAGCTGGAAAGAAGTTATTGAAGCGGCTCAACATTTAGATCCGATGGATTCGGAAGGGTATATAATCTGCGATGCTAACTTCAACAGAGTTAAAGTTAAGTCTCCGCAATATGTCGCGATTTCCCATCTCCGCGAAGGGTTTTCCACCCGCCGCCTGATAGAAATTGTTTTAACTAATGAAGGAGAAGAGTTTTTAGCTTATTTTCCTGAGTGGAGTGAGTTGTATCAACAAGTTAAGGACAAATATCAATCTTTGGTTGAAGAAATCGAGGAAGCTTACCGACAGCATGAACATATCGAAGTTCAGAAAGATTTTGCATTAGCTGTGAAACATTTGCCGTATTCCGGGATTTTGTTTTCTTTGCGGGCCCGAAGAGTTGCGGGAGTGAAAGAAGCTCTCCGGGATGTTACTATTCATAAAATAGAGGAGTTGTTGGGTTTAGATTACATCCATCTAGGTTTGTAGAAGAAGGAAGGCACGACACGGATTTTGACACGGATACACGGATTAATGATCGAGCGTGAGGCAGATGTTGAAGGAAGAGGGAAGAGGGAAGTTCGGCAACGAGCAATGTACGGGATGTAACGGATGTAACGGATGGAATGAAGAGGTAAGTATTTAAACAATACCCAATGCCCAATGCCCAATGCCCTATGCCCTATGCCCAATGCCCAATGCCCTATGCCCAATTACCAATTACCAATTGCCATGAAAAGAGTTATTGTACTGGTCGGTTTACCTGCTTCGGGAAAATCTCAATTTGCTAGGGAATTACTGCTGTCTGAACCTGCAAAGTGGGTGCGTAGCAATAAAGATTTGCTCAGAGAAATGGCTCACGCTTCTCATTGGTCGCCTGCAAATGAAAAGTTTATCGTGAAGTTGAGAGATACGATTATTTTGATGGCTTTGGAAAGTGGCAAGCACGTCATTGTTGATGATACTAATTTTGGCCCTCACATCGAGCATATCAAGGAGTTGGTTAAAGGTAAAGCTGTTGTCGAAGTTAATGATTCTTTCCTGCAAGTTCCGGTTGAGGAATGTATTAAACGGGATTTAAAAAGGCTTAATTCTGTTGGCAAAGATGTGATTATGAAGATGTACAATAAGTACGTGCGTGTTCCCGTTGCGCCGCCGGAATATAACCCGGATTTGCCGGATGCAATTATTGTCGATATGGACGGTACGCTGGCACTTCTCAATGGCAGAAATCCTTTTGATGCTTCTACGTGCGATCGCGATTTGCCAAATCAGCCAGTTTTAGATACCGTTCGCAAGTGGCAGTCTAGCGCCCATATTATTGTAGTGTCGGGCCGAACGGATGACTGTCAGCCTCAAACTGAAAAATGGTTGCAGCAGTACGAGGTTAATTATGCCAGTCTTTATATGCGGAAAACCGGAGATATGAGGAAGGATTCGATTATTAAAGAGGAGTTCTATCGGCGGCATATTGAAGGGAAATATAATGTTAAGTTTGTGTTGGACGATCGCCAGCAAGTTGTTGATATGTGGAGAAGCTTGGGATTGACGGTATTCCAAGTAGATGAAGGGGATTTTTAAGGCAGGGTTTGTTGGTGGGGGCGATCGCAACTTCCAACCATTGTCCCATCCCTAATGCTACAATCAAAGTAACATTGCAAAAAATTTTGTTATGATAGCCATTCCCGAAGCGCCCCAAAAAATGACCGTTGAGGAATATCTCGAATGGGAAGCTCAACAAGAGATTCGCCACGAATATGTCAATGGCGAAGTTTTTGCCATGACGGGCAGTACAATTCCTCATAACGATCTTGCACTTAACTTTTACACTGCATTGCGCCCACATCTGCGTTCCACAGGCTGTCGGATGAACGTGTCAGATGTGAAATTGCAAGTCAGTTTTCAAAGCCGTTACTACTACCCTGATGTGATAGTCAGTTGCGACCCTCAAGACCTCAATTCCCGCACATTCATTCAGAATCCTAAAATTATTGTCGAAGTTCTTTCACCCAGTACAAGTGCTAAAGATAGGGATGAAAAATTTACTTGTTACCTGAAAATTCCGACTTTGCAAGAGTATATCTTGATTGATTCACAAAAGATTTTTGTTGAGCGTTACTGTCGGGGAGAGGGGAGAATGTGGCTTTACTATTCTTACACTGCTGGGGAGATTGTAACTTTATCAAGCATTGAGTTTGATTTGCCGATCGCACTTTTGTATGAAGGTGTTGGATTGGAAACAGAAACAGAAACAGAAGGATAAAAACACACCTAATTCTGCAGCTTTTTTATGAACAGGCAAGATGCCTGTTCTACAGAGAGTGAATTTTATTTTGTGGTGGGCTTCGACGCCGCCCATAAAAGCCGATAATGAACAGGCAAGATGCCTGTTCCACAATTATTTACTTATCGCGTCCAAGCCAGCCAGCGGTTAAACAAGTTTTTCACAAACGGCGTCAAACGAGTGCGATTGTAAGCATCTCCTGCTTTCCGAATTGCATCAGCTTGTGTCGGATACGGGTGAATTGTGCTAGCAATTTTTCCTAAACCAATATTGTTAACCATTGCCAAAGTAATTTCGCTAATCATATCCCCAGCGTGTCGCGCTACAATAGTTGCACCTAATATTTTATCGCTGCCTTTCTTGACGTGAATTTTCACAAATCCTTCCTCTTCGCCGTCAATAATTGCCCGATCGACTTGACTGAAAGGAATTAAAAATGTATCGATATCAATGCCTTTTTCCTTAGCCTCGCGATCGCCCAATCCCACGCGCGCAATTTCTGGGTTTGTGTAAGTACACCAAGGTATCGTCAAAGCGCTGAGCTTTTTGCGTCCGAAAAATAGAGTGTTTTGGATTACCATTCTCGCGGCAAAATCAGCAGCGTGAGTAAATTTATGTTTCATGCAAATATCCCCAGCGGCATAAATGCGGGGATTAGTAGTTTGTAAGTTGTCGTTGACAAAGACGCCCGTTTGTGTATCGTATTCGACACCCACAGCCTCCAGATTCAATCTTTCCACGTTGGGCGATCGCCCTGTACTCACAATAATTTCATCTACTGTTACCGATCCTTCCTTACCTTGACATTTATAATAAATTACTTTGCCTGCATTTGTTTTCTCAACGCGCTCTATTGTGGATTCTAGTATTAGTTGAATTTCTTCGCGTAGAAAAGCCTGCTGCACGATTTTAGCAGCCTCCGCATCTTCTTTGTCTAAAATCTGAGCATTTTTGTGCAGCAACACGACTTCCGAACCCAGCCGCCGAAAGGCTTGAGCCAATTCGCAGCCGATCGGCCCTGCCCCAATTACGGCCAAACGCTGAGGCCTTTGTGTGAGGTTAAAGACAGTTTCATTTGTCAAATATCCAGCTTCTTGTAAACCGGGAATTTGTGGTTGTAGCGCCCTTGCACCTGTGGCAATTACTGCTTTTTTAAAGCGGAGAGTTTGACCTGCAACTTCTATGGTAGAATTGCTAGTAAAACGACCAGAACCTAAAAAAACATCAACTCCTAATTTGTGCTGGTAGCGTTCAACAGAATCAACATCGCTGATTCCCGCCCTGATGCGGCGCAGCCGTTCCATCACAGCGGCAAAATCCACTTCTGCACCGTTAGAAACATTAACACCAAATTTATTGGCTTCCCAGATATCGCCAACAGTGCGAGACGCTCGAATTAAAGCTTTTGACGGCACACAACCGACATTCAAACAGTCGCCGCCCATCAAATGTTTTTCAATCAAAGCAACTTTCGCGCCCAAACCTGCGGCACCTGCAGCAACAATTAATCCAGCGGGCCCCGCGCCAATTACTACTAAATTATAACTGCTAGCCGGCTGCGGATTTACCCAATCGGGGGGATGCAAATAGGAGACTAATTTCTGGTTGTGCTCGTCCATCGGGGGGACAGTTACGCGATCGACTTTTGACTGCGACATTGGCAAATTATCCTAATTAAATACTTTCTTCCAAAGCTTTGCTGGCTATGCGAGTGATAAATACAGTAACAGCGACAGTAGCAAGAAAGCTGATAATATTAATCAACCATTTTACTGCGGAATCTTGAGGACTTGCATACACAGTTGCCGTGCCTATCGCAGCCACCTCTCCCACCAAAGAACCGGAGTAAACGTACATAATTGTACCCGGTATCATGCCAAAGGAACCCAGCACATAATCTTTCAAAGAAACTTGAGTGATTCCCAGAGCGTAATTCAATAAATTGAAAGGAAATAAAGGACAAAGACGAGTCAAAAAAACTATTTTTAATCCTTGTTGGGAAACTGCGCGATCGAGAGCTTTAAACTTGGGGTGAGATTCCATATATTTTACCACGCGATCGCGGCACAAATAGCGCCCGATCGCAAAAGCAAATACAGCACCTAAAGTGGACGCCGCAAAGACGTAAACCGAACCCCACCACAAACCAAAAATCGCCCCCCCTCCCAGCGTCAGTACCGAACCCGGTACAAACAGCACAGTAGCCAAGTTATAAGTAGCTACAAAAGCCACTGGCCCCCACCACCCTAAATCCTCGATCCGAATTAACAGAGTTCTCAAAACATCTTGAACGTAGGCGGATCTAGTTGCTACAATTAAGAGAGCGAGCAAAAGTGCGATCGAAAAAAACAACACTATGCGTTTAAATTTTACCCTAGCATAATCTTGGATTCGTGCTTTTGTCATGATTAACCCGCAAATATTTATCAGCATTATACTGCAAACTTAAATTATTACTGTAAACTACCCTAAAAGCGAGCGTCATGACACCAAAAGCCCAACTTCCAATCCCCGAACATTTTGACCCCGAAAAATTAGGCGAAGTCTGGCGAGTACCCTACCAAGAACGCGCCGCCCAAGCGAAAAATTGGGCAAAGCAGCACCACATCCAACCAGCAACCAGCGACAAAAACCGCATTTGTTTGATGATAATCGATGCCCAAAATACCTTTTGTCTGCCCGAATTTGAATTATTTGTGGGCGGGCGTTCCGGTAGCGGTGCAGTTGATGATAACCTGCGGCTGTGCGAATTTATTTACCGCAATTTAAACGCAATTACAACCATAGCGCCGACAATGGACACCCACACCGCCATGCAAATTTTTCATCCAATCTTTTGGATAAACGAAGCTGGCGAACACCCCCTACCCGCCGCAACTTCTATTACACTCGAAGATGTCCAAAAAGGCATTTGGAAAGTCAATCCAGCCGTCGCCGATAGCATCAGCGGGGGCAATTTTTCAGCACTGGAAAAACAGGCTTGCCACTACGTCAAAAAACTCAGCGCCGATGGGAAATATCCCCTGACAATTTGGCCCTATCACTCGATGCTGGGTGGCATCGGACACGCGCTGGTTTCTGCGGTGGAAGAAGCAATATTTTTTCATACTATAGCCCGCAACAGCCAAGCACTTTTTGAAATCAAAGGCGGGAATCCACTGACTGAAAACTATTCGGTTTTGCGGCCAGAAGTGTTAGATGGATTCGACGGCAATCCGATTGCGGAAAAGAATGCTAAGTTTATTGATAAATTACTCGATTTTGATGCGGTAATTATTGCCGGACAAGCCAAAAGTCACTGCGTTGCTTGGACAATTGATGATTTGTTAACGGAAATTTTGGCGCGAGATCCGAATTTGGCAAAGAAGGTTTATTTGCTGGAAGATTGCACTTCGCCTGTGGTTGTTCCGGGTGTTGTTGATTTTACGGAACAAGCAGATGCAGCTTATCAAAAATTTGCGGCGGCGGGAATGAATGTGGTTAAATCTACTCAGTTAATTTTGGGCGATTAAAGACGTTGGTTTTCTGTTGGGTTTTCAGTGCAAAAAAAGTATACATTATGAACCCTAGGCGGTAATTTTTGTTTGCTTGGCACTCTGCTGCGATCGCATTTAACTGATTACTTATGATATCATATCCGCTAAATCACTTACTAGAGAAGTGTAATCAAGGAGTTTCCCGATGATTGAAAGCGAAATTTATAGTGTGGTTCTGTTTCGGGAGGCGAGTGTGCGAGCAATTTCAAAACTATCGGTGGCGATCGCCACGACTCTTCTGAGCACAGTTGTCACTGCAACCCAAGCCTACGCAGTTCCCGTCACCTACGATTTCACCATCACTGTTACCAAAGGCGGGTTAGCAGGCAATTCATTCAACGGTTCTTTCAGCTACGATGATGCCAAATTGAAGGGAAAAGGAGTGGAAGAATTGGGAATTACTGACGGATTAACGACGTGCCTAAATTACCTTGGACGCACTTATCGCGAAACCGATGATACCAGTTATCCTAACTTTCCTACACTCAGATTTGAGGAGGGCAAGATCACACAACTAGACTTTTGGATTCAGCCGAATCAGCGAGTTAATTGGTGGAATTTACCGGGATGGGAAGTCAAGCTGTCTGAGCCTAAAATGGGCGATTCAACTGTTCCCAATTGTCAAAAACGGTGAGTCGTAGCCAAGGTGCGATCGACCGTAAAAATATAGCAGGAATTAGATGCAACTGCCTACGTTTACGGTAATTTCATGCAGCCACGCTACGAAGGTGCGATCGTCGATCGTCGGCTGGGGCGATCGAATCTTTGCCAGCGCTAGGAACGGATGATATCATGTCCGATCGAGCGATTAAAAGGGCGGGTTTTTGAGATTGTCAATTATTGGCAGATATTTTCCGTGAACCCGCCCCTACCGTATTATGGGTAATAGACCGGAAATAATATGACTCAAAGATTGTTTGAAAAAAACCGCATGATTCCTCTTCTCTGTCGGTCAATAGTGCCTCTGCGGTTGACGATTTTCAATAACTATTTCCCATCCAATCTGGGGACTTCTTGCAAAAAACTGCCGCTCAACATTAACTCAGTCATCCGGTCTAAGTTGCCGCTGACTTGCAATTTTTTATCTGTTTGAAAGCGCTCGATATCTGCTTTTAAATTGCCGCTATTATATCCTAATTTACTCAAATAGTCAATAGCTTGTTTGTCACTTAACAAGATATCCGCCGATCGGAAAATCGGCACGTATTGATCGCGCCAAACCTGGGCAAAAGTTGCTCTATCTAAATAGAAAATCCGGCCCCGCGCCGGGTCTCCAATGGCAGCTACACTGTCATTCATTCCCAGCAAAGCGACCGCGTGGGGTAGCTTCCGAGGGCCGTCAAATAGCCAAACTGCTAGCACTCCGGGGCGATTAATTTGCTGAATTTGCTCCCAAGTTGGCGTTAGTTCGATCGCATTTACGCCCAAAGCTCTTGCTGCTATAATTAACTGCGGCATCGAAGTTCCCAAGCGACTCGTGCCGGCAAAACGCGCTACATTCGATTCCGTCGCATCGATTCCCCAACGCCTTAACACTGTTGCTAGGGCGGCGGGGGCGCAACTGCTGTTAGATGTTTGCCGAAATACACCGTTTGGCAGCAAATTATCTATTAAATCATCGTAAATTGGCGCCATAAAATAGTTTTCAGCGCCTGTAAATCCTCCCAATCCCAAGCAACCAATTAAGATTACTGCGATTACTTGCGATCGCGCTGTCAACCAACTTATACTAAAGCCAATACCGCAGACTCCCATCAGCATCACTCTGAGCAAAGTCCAAGTAACTCGCATCCCGTGAAAACGCCACTCGATCGGCAAAACAGGCATTTGAGGCATATTTAAAGCCAGTAGCAGCAAGGCAATATAAAAACCCAAAAACAGCAGGGCGATCGAGTTTCTGCCCTTAAACAAATCGTTAGCCGTCACTCCAGATCGAACTAACACCCGCCCGAAGCGCATTCCCCAGACAAACAGCACCGAACCCAGCACCAGCGTCACTACTATTTCCATGAACTCAAAATTGTGTTGCTTAACTAGGTTGTAACATTTATGCGATCGACTTGAACCCCAATCAATAGTGGGAGAGAGGAACACTGGGAAAGAGAAACAGTGGGGGAGAGAATTTGACCACGAATTTCAAAGGTGGTACCCGCCACGTGATTTATCCGTGGAATCAATCCAAAATCGAAAATCAGAAGAGCCCCCGCATTTATCCGTGGGCTCAATCGAAAATCGAAAATCGAAAATCTAAAATCGATTGACGATGTTTGGGTTTGGTTCCTGAATTTCTCGCTACAATCGAATAAACAGGATTTATCCAAAATCGAAGCAGGTAAAACAACCCTTAATTCTCAAGGCTTTGACCTGCATAGCTTGCTCGATATTAAGTTTTTTCAGGTTTTTCTTGATGAGTCTGAGTCAATGGTTGAGAATGAGATAATTCCGCTACCTAACCCAACAGGAGACATTGCCATGTTTGCCAACTTAAAGCTGAGAAACGGGATGCGACTAGGATATGCACTTCCCATTGCTTTGAAGGGGATTAATTTGTGGGTTTTTTAAAGATAGGAAAAATTTAAGATGATTAACTTCAAAGGCACCAAATTAAGAGAGCGTATTCTGTGGGGATATTCCCTACCGATTTTGCTTTCAGTTGGAGCAGCTACTTTGGTTTTCTTTAATGCTAAAGAAGTCGAAGAAAAAGCAAAAGTGCTAAATAATTCTCATGCTGTTGTTATAGATTTGAAAGAGCAACAGCTAGGATTTGCAGGTATGCAAAAAGCGGCTCGTGGGTATTTTTTGGCCAAAGATAGTGCTTTCTTAACTGAATACAATGAAGAGGCAAACAGCTTTGACAAATCCTATCAGGATTTACTTAATCGGGCACAAAACCCGCAACAGCGCCAGCGGCTAGAGGAAATGAAGGTCTTAAAAAATCAGATAGACCAAGGCTATAAACAAGCCTTTTCTTTGGTTGCTCAAGGTAAGCAAGACGAGGGACTTAACTTATGGAAGACACAAATTGTACCAAAGCTTCGTCAGGTTGATGCTATAGCTAAGGAGTTTCAAAGCACCGAGGAAGGGATTTTAATTGAGCAAGAAAAAGAGCAAATTAAAGCTTTGCAGTTCCTGACTACAGTGGTGATTTTAAGCACTGCTGTAGCTGCACTTACGGCAATTGCGATCGCTCTGGGGATTGCTTCA
Source organism: Microcoleus sp. D2_18a_D3 (assembly GCF_036702455.1). NCBI lineage: Bacteria > Bacillati > Cyanobacteriota > Cyanophyceae > Oscillatoriales > Microcoleaceae > Microcoleus > Microcoleus sp. D2_18a_D3. The sequence continues at coordinate 200 of NZ_JAUBTK010000052.1, read as the reverse complement.
GGCATTGCAAAGAGCATGAATCAGTCAGTCAATATGATTGTTAGTTCTTCCACAGAAATTGCGGCCACAGTAGAACAGCAGGAACGCACAGCCGCACAGCAATCGAGCTCTGTAAATCAAACGACAATCACAATGGATGAGTTGGGCGCGGCTTCCCAACAATCAGCCCAGCAAGCCCAAGCTGGTGCGGAATCTGCACG
>NZ_JAUBTK010000051.1:0-54588 GCF_036702455.1 Microcoleus sp. D2_18a_D3 | reverse complement strand
GCAATTAGTTTCTACCCGTTCCCCCCCGAATGTCAAGCCTGATTTTGTTAAGAAAGATGTGAGTAAGGCATAGCCTTTTTAAGGGGGGCTAGGGGGGATCGAGCTTAACTGAACCGTATTGAATTATAGCGGTAGGGTGTGCAGTGCACACCTTACATATAGAAGTTTTGCGTAACTGCTGAACAAGTTTAATGTGCAGACATAGCTGTAGCAAACTGTAACTTGCTCAAACTTTCTTCAGGCTGAACATCCATCTGATAGCTGAGTGCCGAAGGAATCCCGAGCACGCAGCACGGAAAATTATTGCCTAGTTCCCTAACCAGCCGATGGTTGCCAGAATCACAGCCCAAGAACAGTAAATTTGCTGATTCTAATTCAACCACATTTCTCAGTTCTGTAGCAACCCGCCCGATGCGTAAATGAGCTTTGAATAAACCGCGCCATTCCTCAGCCAAACAGCGCGCTTGCCACAGCAACTTATCTGCTACCTCGTACTCATTATTTTGACCAAAAATTGCTCTGAAATCAGGCGGCTCGATCCAACTTTTTCCCTGGGATATTGATGGGATTTCGGTTTGAGGTAAAGCGATCGCAGGCGCTGCACAGTTAAGGGCAAATGCTTCCTCTAAATCCGACACTTTCGGCTTGGCAGCCAAGGCATTTCCCACAGCAACTTTGCAAGTATCTTCTCCGTAACTTTTCGGCGCTTCGTCGATCACGTAGACAACTTGAACCGTGACTTCTTTAGTTGTTACTAAACGAGTTTGATGCGCCATCCACAGGGTAATGTCCAGAGCTGTTTGGCTTTTGGGAGAACTGTTGTAACCGACAATAAAATTGATACTTTTTGCCGGTTTTGTAACTTTTGATTTCTTAGAGCCTTGCACTTGTGGCTCCGGCAGCAACACCATTTCTTCTGCTAAATTTTGGTATCCCAGTGCACTTTCAAAACGCGCTAACATTGTTTTGAGATTCACAGGCTTGACCTCTCTTAAGTGAATTGTTTTGTCTGTCCGTCGGGCGTTATTCGTCTTGGGTAAAGTAGCGATCGAGAAAATTCAAAGCATAGTTGCGGAGTTCGTAATACTCCTGGGATTCCCGCAACTCTTGGCGATCGCGCGGGCGCGCAAACGGCACTGACAAAATTTCACCTATCGTCGCAGCCGGGCCGTTTGTCATCAGTACAATGCGATCGGACATATAGATAGCTTCATCCACATCGTGAGTAATCATCATTGCAGCTTGTCTGTGATTTTCCCAGATGTCCAGCACCTGTTTCTGCAACTTGCCGCGAGTCAGAGCATCCAGCGCTCCAAACGGTTCGTCCATTAATAACATTTTCGGTCGAATCGCCAAAGCTCGCGCAATCCCAACCCGCTGTTTCATGCCCCCTGAAATTTCGTCTGGATATTTATCGGCTGCTGCCGTTAAGTTTACCATTGCTAGATGTTCGTTGACAAGACTAATCTTCTCCGGGCGGCTAAGACTTTGCAAAACTTCATCAACGGCCAGCCGAATATTTTCGCGCACCGTCAGCCAAGGCAGCAATCCGTAGTGCTGAAATACCATCATGCGATCGGCTCCCGGTTTCCGAATTTCTTTTCCTTCCAGTGTCACTATTCCGTCGCTCTGTTTTTCCAAACCAGCCACTATTTTTAGCAGCGTTGATTTGCCACACCCAGAGTGACCGATTACCGAAATAAATTCGTTTTCTCCAATACTTAAATTGATATTGTCCAAAACGCTAAATTCGCTACCGTCCGCATTTTTATACGACTTGAACAAATTGTTAATTTCCAGAAATTCAGGCTGCTTCTTGACTTGGTTGCTGGCTTCGATAGAAGTAGAAAAGTATTGAGTCATGGTATTCTCCTAAAAAGTAGTAAAGTGTTAATGGAATTTTCTTGCTATTGCCTAAATCCTAAAATTGGGCAGTCGGTTTCAACCGACTGTCTTCTATTAGCCAGGGAATAAATTCCCTGGCGGGACATTAGGAAAAGCGCAACATCTCAAACATTAAGACTGAAAAAAAGACTGAGGGCGGTTGGCTCGAATTTCAAAACTATTCAAATAACCCACCGGATCGCTGGGATCAAATGCCTTTTTATCAATGAAAAGTTCCGCAGGTTCCACTTGGTAATCCTCCTGGGGACAATCGATCCCCATTTCGGCAACAATCTTGCGGTAAAGGTCGGTTCTCCAAGCTTTTTTAGCTAATTCCTCAGCATTTTTTGGAACTCCTTTAATCTGTCCCCAGCGAGCGGCTTGAGTCATCAACCAAATACTCTGAGACTGCCACATAAATGTTGAATGATTTCCGGGTATTTGAGGCAAATTCTTAGGAATGTCATAGAAAATAGTTGCATCTTCCGATTGTATGGTGCGGTCTTTTTCGTCAAACCCTCCATAGTTGTAGTCGCCAACTATTGCCGGTCGCGTAAATTTGTCGATCGCCCCTTTTTTCGGTTTCGCCCCCGTAAACGATCGCTCAGTTAGCAGCGCCGATATTTCACTGCGATTTTCCGGCTTGCTGCAATACTGACAAGCTTCCACCATTGCCTTAACCAGCGAGTAATAAGTCTTCGGATTTTCCTCAATGAATGATTCCATTACTCCCAAAAGGCGATCGGGATGTCCCTGCCAAACTTCCTTGCCTTGCACGAAGGTAAAACCCACTCCCAAATTGCCTTGAATTGCCCGCGTATTCCAAGGTTCGGCCACCATGTAAGCCTGCATCGCGCCAATCCTGATGTTCGTTACCATCTGCGGCGGCGGCACAATAATTACCCGAAATTCTTTGAACGGATCGACACCGGCAGCCGCCGATATGTAGCGGACAAAGTATTCGTAAATCGCAGAACTCAGAACCACTGCCCAAACCCTGTTTTCCGAGGGCTGGCTGTCAAAAAAAGCGCGAAATTGTTTGCCAAATTCTTCCAAATTGCCGTTGTATTCGTGCCACGGGCGCAAACCGGAATCCCACATAGCTTTGTTCATCGTCATGGCGTTGCCGTGGCGGTGAATTGTCATTGCCGCGCACAGGGGTGCGTGGCGCGCTCCTTCGGCGCCAACTCGGGCGTTGGTGACGGCGCCGGATACGACTGGGGAGGCGTCGAGGCGGCCGAAGATTACGCCGTCGCGGGACGTTGCCCAGCTTGCTTCGCGGTTGAGTGTGACGTTTAAACCGTATTTGCGGAAAAAGCCTTTTTTCCAGGCGATCGCAAATGGTGCACAATCGTTAACCGGCACGTATCCTACGGTTAAATCGGGTTTTTCTAAGGTTCGGTAATCGACAACCGGCTTTACGGCTGAGGCTTCTTCGGTGAGTCCTTTTGCCGATCGATCCGCGCTAATTGCACAACCCGATAAAGCCATTCCCGCCGCCGCCATTCCCATCCCTTGCAAAAACTCTCGGCGGTTCCATTCATTGGAAAACTTGTCACTCATATTTAATTCTCGATGGCTAATAGCTAAATGTATGTCATCAAAAATCATGAGCTAATGACTAATCACTAATGACTAATGACTAATGACTAATGACTAATGACTAATGACTAATGATTAATGACCGATCGATGCGTTACCAATTCCTGAACTTTGTCAACTGCAGCGTCGAGCAACAATCCAGTTAAGCCAATTACAAACACCGCTAAAAATACCGAACTCAGATTCAAACGGCTCCACTCATCCCAGACAAAAAAGCCAATTCCCACACCGCCTGTCAGCATTTCCACCGCCACAATCACCAGCCAAGCAATCCCCAAACTAATCCGCAAACCTGTAAAAATGTATGGCAAACTCGCCGGCCAAATTATTTTGGTAATCCGCCTCCAGCGCGGCATTTCCAACACTTGCGCCACATCCAGATAATCCTGGGAAACGCTAGAAACTCCCAAAGCTGTGTTGATAATTGTCGGCCACAAAGACGTGATGAATATGACAAAAATTGCCGACGGCTCTGCTAAATTAAAAATCGATAAAGCTATGGGCAGCCAAGCTAGCGGCGACACCGGTTTGAAGATTTGAATCAGCGGATTGAGCGCCATCATTGCCGGTTTCGACATCCCGATGAGAAATCCCACGGGAATCGCCACTGCTGCACCTAGCAAAAATCCCACCAACACCCGTCGCAAACTCGCTAGCAGCAGCCAGCCAATGCCTAAATCTCCCGGCCCGCGCTGATAAAATGGATGCAATATGTAATCTAAATTAGCGATTAACGCCTGATAGGGAGTGGGAATCAAATCGCTGTTGAAGCTGGCAACAATCCACCACAAGCCAAGAATTCCCAAAAAACCTGCAGCAGGTAACAAAACAGCATCTCGGATGACAACGGGTTTGACCTTCTTCCACGTTGCAACTCCTGCAAGTGCGATCGCCGATAAATTAAGCTGTATGAACATTTCAATCTCCTTCAGAGTCAGGGCAGGTACAAGAATCTTGAACAATACCAACCTGAGACACTGACGAAGCCAAACAATCTTTTTCAGAACATTTGGCTTTTCAGTCTCTTCTCAATGCCTGCGAAGTTAGCTGACGGGCTAGGACTGAGAGATGTCCTTCTCCTTAGATTTCAAAATCAAAAATTACACTCAAATTTGGCAATTTTTAACTTTGCTTTTTAATTCTGTAGAGATTCGCCCCGAAAATTGGTTCCTCCGCTCCAGCCACACGCTTGGTTTGATTCCGCAGCGCTGGATTAGGCTTGACGTTTTAAGCCAATTTAACTTAAGCTAGCACGAGCGTATTATATTGTCAATAGGTCTTGGGGAGTAGCTATTTGAGGGCGACAGAGGCCAAAAGTTGAGAGAAAATTCACAAAGTTAATTATTAAAGTAATCTAGAAATATAAAATACGATCGCTTACTTGATTTCTATAAAAGCCATGATAGATTTTAGCCAAGCGCTACAAGATAAAATTGATATAATTACCGAAAACTGGATCGAAGCTGTTCGGGGCGACGAGGAAATCGGCACCGCCAAGCAACTAACCTACGATTCCGTGCGCGACAGCCTTCCCATCGTACTGCAAGCGATCGTAACTATGCTGTCCGAATCAGAAGAAAGCGACTTTCGGGCACTTATACAAGAAAGTTTAGACCACGGGGGTGTCAGGGCACAACAAGGCTACGATGCCGAAGAAATTGCGCGGGAATACCGCTTGCTGCGGAGGGTAATTTTCGATGCTTTAGAACCAGAATTGCTAAAAGGCTCAGCCGCTGAAGTGAACCGAGCTTATCGCTTAATTGACGCTGCCCTCGACGAAGCAATTGCTGACTGTTTCAAAACCTATACCCTGGCAAGATTCCAAGAACTAGAGGACTTGCAAAACCAATTGCAACTTACAAATCAAGAGCTGAGTCGCTTACTTCGCGCCAGTCAAGAGAATATATCTCACTTAGCTCACGAATTGAAAACCCCTCTCACCTCTATTATTGGCTACTCACAATTGTTTTTGCGCCAACTAAACAATCCTAGAGTTAAAGATTCGGCTCCCAATTTGGCACATATTGATAAAGTCCTCAACAACGGCCGACTATTACTTAGATTAATTAACGATACTCTCGAAATCTCGCGGTACGACACGGGAGGCATAAAATTGCAGCTAAGTGTTACAAATGTGCGATCGGCGATCGGCACTGTTGTCGAAATAATCGAGCCTTTGGCCAAAGCAAAAAATTTAGAGATCGGCCTTGAATGCGATCCAGTTCTCGATGAAGTGATGACAGATTACTTGCGCTTGCAGCAAATTATCACCAACTTGGTGAGCAACGCCATTCGCTACACCCAAGCTGGTACTATTACCATAAAAACCGAATTATTGCCAGACCAACATTGGAGTATCTGCATCACCGATACAGGAATTGGCATTGCTTCAGAAGACTGCGATCGGATTTTTCAGCCATTTTTTCGGGCCAACAACTCCCTGGGTTCTGTGATTCCTGACAGTACCGGCTTAGGGCTAGCAATTGTCGCTCGATTAGTCAACCTCTTGCAAGGTAAAATCGAATTAGTTTCTGAAGTAGGAGTTGGCACCTCCTTCACTGTAATTTTTCCCTTAGAATTGGATGGGGTTTAGATTACTGTTAACTGTTGACTGTTGACTGTTGACGGTTGACTGTTGACTGTTGACGGTTGACTGTTGACTGTTGACTGTTAACTGTTGACTAATGACTAATGACTGTTGACTGTTGACTAATGACTAATGACTAATGACTGTTGACTGTTGACTAATGACTAATGACTAATGACTAATGACTAAGGACTAATGACTAATGACTAATGACTAATGACTAATGACTTCTTCAAATCAGAAACCGAATCGTTATATAAACAGCCACACTTATTAATTGCAGCGCCATCACAGGCCGCCCGTAACGCAGAAAAGTTGGAAAAGAAATCCGGCGCCCGTGCAGTCACAACCAGCCGCCGGCAACAAAACAGCATCTCGGATGACAACGGGTTTGACCCGCTTCTACGTTGCAACTCCTGCAAGTGCGATCGCAGATAAATTAAGCTGTATCAACATTTCAAACTCCTTCAGAGTCAGGGCAGGTACAAGAATCTTGAACAATACCAACCTGAGACACTGACGAAGCCAAACAATCTTTTTCAGAACATTTGGCTTTTCAGTCTCTTCTCAATGCCTGCGAAGTTAGCTGACGGGCTAGGACTGAGAGATGTCCTTCTCCTTAGATTTCAAAATCAAAAACTACACTCAAACTTGGTAATTTTTAACTTTGCTTTTTAATTCTGTAGAGATTCGCCCCGAAAATTGCTTCCTCCACTCCAGCCACACGCTTGGTTCGATCGCCCAGTGCTGGATTAGGCTTGACTTTTTAAGCAAATTGAATATCAGCTTTCACGAGCATTTAATTTTGTCAATATGTCTTTAGGAGTAGCTATTGGCGATCGGCAAAGCCCAAAAGTTGACAAACAATTCAAAAAGTTAATTATTAAACTAGCTTAGAGAGATAAAATGCGATCGTCCACTTATTTCTCTACTTGAGCCATGAGAGACTTTAGCCTCGCGCTGCAAGATCGAATCGACATAATTATACAAAACTGGATCGAAGCTGTACGCTCCGACGACCAACTCGAAAGCGCTAAAGAACTCACCTACAATGGCGTGCGCGACAGCGTTCCAATGGTACTGCAAGCGATCGTAACGATGCTTTCCCAATCCCAAGAGAGCGACATTCGCACACTCGTAGAAAAAAGTTTAGAACACGGAACTCTCAGGGCAAAACAAGGCTACGACGCCGAAGAAATTGCGCGGGAATACCGCTTGCTGCGCTGGGTAATTTTCGAGGCTTTAGAGCCAGAATTATTCAAAGCCTCTGCCAGAGAAGTCAGCAGAGCTTACCGCTTAATTGACACGGCGCTCGACGAAGTAATTGCTAAATGTTTCCAAACCTTTACCCAGGAAAGATTCCAAGAACTAAAGGATTTGCAAAACCAATTGCAACTTACAAATCAAGAACTGACTCGCTTAGTTCGCGCCAATCAAGAGAACTTATCTCACTTAGCACACGAATTAAAAACTCCCCTCACCTCTATTATCGGCTACTCAGATTTGTTTTTGCGCCAGCAACAAATTTATTCCGAAATTAAAGGTTCTGTTCCCAATATAGGACATATTGATAGAGTCCTCAACAGCGGCCGACTGTTGCTGAGATTGATTAACGATACTCTGGAAATTTCGCGGTACGAAGCGGGACAAATCAAGTTACAGCTAACTGCAATCAGCCTGCCAGATGTAGTCGCCACTGTTGTCGAAATAATCGAGCCTTTAGCGAAAGCCAAAGGTTTAGAGATAGCTGTTGAGTGCCATCTCTCAGACGATCGAGTGGTGACAGATTGCTTGCGCTTGCAGCAAATTATCACAAACTTAACCAGCAACGCCATTCGCTACACCACAGCCGGTACTGTTACAATAAAAAGCGAAATTTTGCCAGCAGATAAATATTGGACAGTAACTGTCTCAGATACAGGAATTGGCATTGCTCCTGAAGACTGCGAGCGGATTTTTCAACCCTATTTTCGAGCCGACAACTCCCTAAGCTCTGGCATTCCTGACAGTACCGGCTTAGGGCTAGCAATTGTCGCTCGATTAGTCAAGCTCTTGCAAGGTAAAATCGAATTAGTTTCTGAAGTAGGAGTTGGCACCTCCTTCACTGTAATTTTCCCCTTAGAATTGGATGGATTTTAAATTCCTGTTAACTGTTGACTGTTAACTGTTGACTGTTAACTGTTGACTGTTGACTAATGACTAATGACTAATGACTAATGACTAATGACTAATGACTTCTTCAAATCAGAAACCGAATAGTTACATAAACAGCCGCAGCCACCAATTGAACCGCCATCACAGGAAGCCCGTAACGCAGAAAAGTTTGAAAAGAAATCCGGCGTCCGTGCTGTTCAGAAATTCCCGCCGCCACTATATTAGAAGAAGCTCCTACCAAAGTGCCATTTCCGCCTAAAGTTGCTCCATACATCATCGCATAAAACAGCGGCAGCACAGCAGGTGGAAACTGCCCTGCAAAATCCGGCGCCAGCACTTCTGCCGGTGCAAGCCCGACATTGACAACATACTGTTTTAGCAGCGGCACCATCGCCACTACCAACGGAATATTTGGCACCACGCTCGACATCAAACCCACAAAAAATAACAAAACTAAAGAACCCAGAAAAATATTTTTACCTAAAATCACTGCTAATATTCCTGATATACTGCCGATTACTCCGGTTTTTTCCAAACCGCCAATCAGCACAAAGATAGACATAAAAAATAGCAGCGTGCTCCAATCTAAATCCCGCAAAATATTATTAACAGAATCAATTTGGGAATGGTGAGCTAAAAGCATTGCCAAAGCAGCCCCCAACAAAGCAACGGCTGCCGGTGAAATAGGCACGGGCAGAGACTCTCCTATTACAAAAAATGTCAGCACGAAAGCTATAATTAAGCCGCCTACTACTAAAACTCGCGGGTGATTGATTTTTGGGTGGGGCAAATGTTCCAAATCGTCTAAGTTCTTCTGCCAAATTTCGCGGAACAGCCAAGGCAACATAACTACTATCACTCCTACTGCGATCGCCCCGCCCAAACTTAACTTTAGCAGGTAATCTGTAAAGCTCATGTTAATAGCATCCCCGACAATGAATGTCGCCGGATCGCCCACGATTGTCAGCAGTCCCGAACTGTTAGCCACAAATACCATTAAAATCAGTAACGGCACAAAATCTACACCTACTTCTTCTGCCATTGGCGGAATTAATGGTGCTAGCAGCATGACTGTCGTGGCATTGGGCAAAACTGCACAAATTGGCGTAGTAATCGCGACAATACCCAGCAAGAGATTTTTGCCTTTGCCTTTCGCCAAAAGCACCATTTGAGTTGCCAAGTATTCAAATACTTTGGTAGGCTCAAAGGCTCTCACCATTACCATGACTCCGAAGAATAAGCCCAGCGTGGCGTGACTCCGACCGATATATTCGATCGCGTTGTTTAACGTCATCACATGGGTAAAAACCAGAATCACCGCTCCCAGAAATGCCGCAACTGTGAGGTGTATCCATTCTGTAATTATTAAGAAAACTACACATATAAAGGTTGTTGCAGCAATCACAGCTTGTACGTTTTCCATTTATTTCCCTGAAAAATTTAAAACTTAAAATTAAAAACTATTAGTGTGAGGCAATTTACTACTTTCTGGCTCTTCTGTCAATAGGTTGAAGGGCTGATTATCGTAGCAACAAGCTGGGATCGACCCCTAGAGAGAGATCTGGCACAGGGAAAAAATAACCTCAAAAGTATTTCTTTTGGCAGGGTCGGGAGCGCCCGAAGTTTGATATGGCGATCGGGCGATCGCTCAACTACAATGAAGCATGGGCAATCTCTGCCAAACTCAACCCCCACGCAGACATCATGGACTACAGCCAAGTGCTCGCCGAAAAAACCGATATTATCGTCCAGAACTGGATTGAAGCAGTTCGTCAGGATCGGAAAATTGAAAGCGCTGACGCCTTACCGCACTCAGCAATCGAAAATCACATACCTCACCTGCTGGCGGCGATGGTCACAGTGCTTTCCCAATATCAAAACAGCGAAATAAAACTAATAATTGAAGCCAGTTTAGATCACGGATTTCTCAGAGCCGAACAAGGCTACGACGCCGCAGAAGTAGCCCGCGAATACCATTTATTGCGTCAAGTAATATTCTCCCACTTAGAAGCCGAATTGCTAGCAGGAAGCGTCGCAGACGTATTCAGAGCTTTTCGGCTGATAGATGCCGTACTAGACGAAGCAATTGCCCAGTGTTTCAATAGCTACGTCGATCAGAGGATGCGGGAAATTCACCAAATCCAAACTCAGTTAACACTCACCAATCAAGAGCTCAATCGCCTCGTCAGCGTCAATCAAGAAAACGTCTACCATTTAGCTCACGAACTCAAAACTCCTCTCAACTCCATTATTGGTTATTCCGAACTGTTTTTGCGCCAAGAAAAATGGCAATCTGAAATCAAAGATACCCTCCCCGGCATCGAACACATCGAGCGAGTATTACGCAATGGCAGACAGTTGCTTCGCATGATTAATGACACACTAGAACTTTCTCGCGCCGATGCCGGAAAAATTAAACTTAACCTGCAGCGAACTAATGTACAATCTGTAATTAACACCGTAGTAGAAATAATGCAGCCAATTGCTGATGCTAAAGGACTAAAGCTCGCTGTTACCAGCGACGGTGCCCCCACACAAGTAATCTCCGACGGACAGCGGCTGCAACAAATTCTGATCAACCTGGTGAGCAATGCCATTCGCTATACAGAATCTGGTAGCATTGAATTAAGTTGCCGCCCTGCTGGAGAAGCAAATTGGGCGATCGCAATTACAGATACCGGCATTGGCATCGCCCCCGAAGATACAAAGCGCATCTTTGACCCCTTCTTTCAAGCAGGAGAAGCAGGCAAACAGCTCTTTCCCACCGAAAGCACTGGGCTGGGATTAGCAATAGTATCGCGGCTCGTCTCGCTGCTGCAAGGCCAAATCGAGCTAGTATCAGAAATAGGAGTTGGCTCAACTTTTACCGTGATTCTGCCCCAAGAAGTTAAAGTCCTCCAAGAAGTAAGCTAAACATTAAGTTCAAATTTTTACATCCGAAAATCCTATGCCTGCAGCAAACCTTAGCCCTTCCACCACAGCCTTTCCCCTCACCGCCGTAGTCGGGCAAGAAGCAATCAAATTAGCCCTGCTGTTAGCAGCAGTCGATCCCGGATTGGGAGGAGTTGCGATCGCAGGCCGCCGCGGTACAGCAAAATCAGTAATGGCCCGCGCCTTGCACTCCTTACTGCCACCCATTGAAATTGTTAAAGATTCTTTTTGCAACGCCGAACCTAATGAAATTATTGCCGAACAGGCATCAGGCTTGTTACCAGAAAATGGCGGGCAAGATGCCCACACCACCGATACTAATTCCTTAACTACTGAAATAATTCCCACACCATTCATTCAAATTCCTTTGGGTGTCACCGAAGACAGACTCTTAGGTTCAGTCGATGTCGAACAATCAGTAAAATTCGGCCAAACCGTATTTCAACCCGGACTCTTAGCCCAAGCACATCGAGGCGTACTATATGTAGACGAAATTAACCTCCTCGATGACAACATTTCCAACCAATTGCTAACAGTATTAACCGAAGGGCGCAACCAAATAGAGCGCGAAGGCATCAGCTTTCAACACCCCTGCAAACCTCTATTTATCGCCACCTACAACCCCGAAGAAGGGCCGCTGAGAGAACATTTGCTCGATCGCATCGCGATCGTACTTTCAGCCGACGCAGCACTGGAACTAGAAGAAAGAGTTTATGCAGTAGAACAAGCTTTATCCTACTCCAGCTCCCCCCAACAATTTCTCAATCAATACGCCGAAGACACCGACAACCTCAAAACCCAAATTATCCTAGCCAGAGAATGGCTCAAAGATGTCAGCATTAAACGGGAACAAATTGCCTACCTAGTAGAAGAAGCCATCCGGGGTGGCGTTCAAGGACACCGCGCCGAAATATTCTCCGTCCGCGTAGCCAAAGCCGCCGCCGCCATCGAGGGACGCACAGAAGTTAACGCCGAAGACCTGCGCCGCGCCGTAGAATTAGTCATCGTACCCCGCGCCACCATCATCCAAACTCCCCCAGACGAAAACTCTCCTCCTCCCCCCCCACCGCCTCCCCAAAAGCAGTCAGAACAAGAACAAGACGAACCAGAAAACCAGCAAGAAGACGAAGAAGACCAAGAGGATGAAGACAACCCGGAACCTCAAGAAGAACCAGAAAAAGATACCATTCCCGAAGAATTTCTCTTCGATCCCGAAGGCGTAATCCTCGACCCCAGCGTGCTTTTCTTCGCCCAAGCCACCAACCGCCAAGGCAAATCGGGCAGCAGAAGCACCATTTTCTCCGAAGATAGAGGCCGTTACGTCAAGCCAGTATTGCCCAAAGGTCCCGTCCGCCGCATCGCCGTTGACGCCACCCTCAGAGCCGCCGCACCCTACCAAAAAGCCCGCCGCGACAGGAATTCTAACCCCCCCCAACCCCCCCTTAGCAAGGGGGGGCAACAGGCAAGTCAACCCTCCCTTAGCAAGGGGGGGCAACAGGCGAATCAACCCCCCCTTAGCAAGGGGGGGCAAGGGGGGGTTCAGCGTCGTGTATTTGTGGAACAGGGAGACATTCGGGCGAAGCGCTTGGCCCGAAAAGCTGGAGCTTTAGTCGTATTTGTCGTCGATGCCTCCGGTTCGATGGCCCTCAACCGAATGCAGTCGGCAAAAGGTGCAGTCATGCAGCTACTCACAGAAGCTTATCAAAGCCGCGACCAAGTTGCTCTCATCCCCTTTCGCGGAGAACAAGCAGAAGTGCTGCTACCGCCGACTCGCTCGATAGCCTTGGCCCGCAAGCGTTTGGAACGGTTGCCCTGCGGTGGCGGTTCCCCCCTGGCCCACGGTTTGACTCAAGCCGTGCGCGTGGGAGTCAACGCGCGGCAGTCTGGAGATATCGGTCAAGTTGCGATTGTCGCCATTACCGACGGACGCGGTAATATTCCTTTGGCTCGTTCTTTGGGGGAACCGATTGTAGAGGGAGAAAAGCCTGATATTAAGAAGGAATTGTTAGAAATTGCTGCGAAAATTCGTGGGTTGGGAATGCAGTTGCTGGTGATTGATACCGAGAGCAAGTTTATTTCGACTGGCTTTGCGAAGGAATTAGCCAAGACTTCTGGCGGGAAATACTATCACTTGCCGAAAGCTACCGAACAGTCGATCGCAGCTATGACTAAAAATGCTCTGCGCGACGCGATCGGCTAAAATCCTGATATCCGCATTTATCTGCGGTTAAAAATCCAAAAATTAGACTTTTTGCCCAAAGTCTAATTTTTAACTCTCACTCTCCGGCGACTTAGCGCCAGCGAACCCGCAACTAAACCCAACCCTACCACCGCCGAAGGCTCAGGAATTCTTACGGGCAGAGGTACGCGGTTTGCCGTCCCCCGGTTCGGGGTTGAAGAAGTTGTACTTTGGGGGAGTTGACCGGTCTGAGCCAGCAGCAAATATTCTGAACCCTGCCCTGAAGAAGTGGTATAAACGGCTCGGACATTAGCTGCAACGGCAGCTTGACCGCCGGAAATAACGGCGGCGACAGCCAATAAAATTGCGGCTGTAGGTGGCAATAATTTGCGCTCAAAAAATGTGGGCATGGGACATTACCTATTTAGCAGTTTGTCGATAGAACTCGATCTATTCATTAATTTTCCGGGTATCCTCTGTCTAAGCTACCTTAGCCATTAACGGAACCGATTTTAGATTTTAGATTTTAGATTTTAGATTTTAGATTTTATATTATTGAAGTTTCTGGCCCCTAGTTTCAACTAAGTCGCAAATCAAAAACCTAAAATCAACTGTGGCCCCTGTCTCTAGCATATACTCCTTAATCCCCAATCGTAAATCCCCAATCCAAAATTGATTGACTTCAGCTATCTGCGATCTGATAGAGTTTAATCTGGCCCCTGGCCGCAGATAGCACCGGCCCTTTAACCTCAATTATAGCTTTGCCCCGACGCGCAACGGTGCGAGACAGCGACACGACACATACCTGTACGCAGTCGATTATAAACAATCGATCCCTGCTTTGGAGTGATTTCACCCCCGTTCTTTATCAAATCTTTAAACTCTTTCAGGTTTTGCAAACAAACTGTAAAGCTGTCAAAATAGAGATAGCAATTCTCAGCCAAAATTAGGTAAATCCTCGTGAGTAACACTAGCAATTTCCGCGAAGCCGTGCGCGAGGCCAAAAACCACGCGCTGGTAGGCCCCAACGTCATCTCCAACGCTCTCCCCTTCGTGGGCGGCGGACTTGTCTTAACTGCTGTCGGCACCTACGGGGGCCTCGGAGTGATCCGCAACTATCCGGGGATCTTCTTTCCCACCTTCATTGCTGCGATCGTCGTAGAATTAATTTTGTTCTTCGTCGCTCGCGCCGCCGCCGAACAAGGCAACAAAAATACCGCTTTGCCCCTGCTGGCAACCTACAGCCTGCTTTCCGGCTACACCCTCAGCGGGTTGGTGTCTGTAGCCCTCAGAAGCCAAGGCGTCGGCATCTCCGGCATCGCTTTTGCCGCTCTCGGATGTGGCATTACCTTCATCGCTGCCCGCCAAATTGGCTCCAACCTTTCTGAACAAGACGGCATGGCCCTCACCAAAACTATCAGTTTAGGTGTGATTGCTTTGTTAGTCGTCGTTGGCGGTCAGTTTCTGCTCTCTCTCTTTGGCGTCTACACCCCAACCTGGTTGGAAATTGGCATTTCTGGCATCGGCGTGTTTATATTTGCCGGCGCTGCGATCGTCGATTTTTACATATTACCCCGCACCTACCGCGACGACCAGTATTTGCCCGCTGCTCTGTCGATGTACTTGACCTACATCAACTTGTTCATCTTTATTCTGCGCCTGCTGATTGCTCTCAACGGCCGCGATTAATTGAAACTGTAGCTTAAAAAAAACCGCGGCTCGATCGACATCGGGCCGCGGTTTTTGATTAAGATTTACCACCAAGATAGTCGTCATCGCGTCCTCTGTCCGTGATTTAAAAAACTTATATCATGTCCGCAGGCGACAGACATGAAGTATAATGTTACTTTTTAATCACTCTATCAAAGGTCTTGTTATCTAATTCTGTCGATCGCGATTTCAATATTAATCACAAATTAATTGGGGAAAACTCATGTACTTAAAATATGAAGATATCAGGAGAGTCAGCGTAGAAATTACCTCCAGGTGCAATGCAGCTTGTCCCCAGTGTCCCCGCACCGACAACCCCATTTTGCCGGGGGCAGAATTAAAGATGGAGGA
The DNA here is from genome assembly GCF_036702455.1 of Microcoleus sp. D2_18a_D3. NCBI lineage: Bacteria > Bacillati > Cyanobacteriota > Cyanophyceae > Oscillatoriales > Microcoleaceae > Microcoleus > Microcoleus sp. D2_18a_D3. The sequence continues at coordinate 39,190 of NZ_JAUBTK010000051.1, read as the reverse complement.
TATTGAGAGAATTTTCCCACAAGAGTTTTGCTCTCAGTTGGATTTGGTGTATATGTGCGGCAACTACGGGGATGCTATGACTAGCAATACCACAATTCCCGCGATCGAATATTGGCACCGCATGGGAGTTCCTCAAATCGGGCTTTATACTAATGGTAGCGGACGCAATCCCGACTGGTGGCGAGCCCTCGCAAAGGCGATGACAGGAGAAAACGACAGCGTAACTTTTAGTATCGACGGCTTGGCAGATACTAACAGCATTTACCGCAAAAATACCAACTGGGACAGGATAATGCAGTCGGTTAATGCCTTTATCCAAGCAGGCGGAAAAGCTGTATGGCACTACTTGATATTTGAGCACAACCAGCACCAAGTAGAAGCAGCACGGGATTTAGCCCAACAACTAGGATTTGTGGAGTTTGTACCGAAAGCTACCTCTCGTTTTGTGGCACAAGAGATATATGAGAAAGAGTCCGCAAATCAACAGCCTCAGAAGGCAGAAAACTCTCAGGTAGAGGCTAAGAGCGATCGCCCCAACCAACCAGCAACAACTAATGCGTCAGCCCCTCCAAATCAAACACAGACGGCTGTTGGGTTGCACCAACAAGCTGAGCGCTGTTTGAAACAAGGACAGCTCTCAGAGGCGATCGCCGCCAGCCAACAAGCCCTAAAAATTCAACCTAATTTTGCAGCAGCCTGGAAAACTTTAGGCAATGCAGTTCAAGGTTTGGGGAAGATGCAAGCAGCAGCAGACTGTTACGCCAAGGCACTCCAAATTCAGCCTAATTTTCCAGAAGTTTATGCTAATGTCGGCAGTCTTTATGCTCAACAGCAACAGTGGCAGCCAGCTAGTGCTTATTACCAAAAGGCGATCGAGCTTAAGCCCAATTTTGCAGGAGCTTATCGCAATTTAGCTAAAGTCTTGACGCAGTTGGGGCAACCAGAAAAAGCCAATTATGCTTGGTATCAAGCTATAGCTATCGAAACATCTCAAGCACCCGAACCAACTCCTTCTGTCCCATCACAGCCAGCCAGCGAAGAACTTCAACCCCCATCGTTGGAACAATATAAAAATCCACAGGGAGACCAATTTATCCAAGCTGTAGAAAAATTTGGTAGCCTAAACAATTACTACCGAAATGTAGAAATTAGCTGCCAAACTCAAGCTAGCAAAGACATTTTTATCAGTTTTGAAGCGGAACTCTGGCCGTGCTGTTGGGTAAGCCATACTAAATACGCTGTTTATAACCACACTTACAGACCGCAAATGCTGGCTTTAATTGAAAAGTACGGAAATGGCTTTAATTCTCTCAGAACTCAATCTGTGAAAGAGGCGATCGCCAGAGATTGGTTTCGCGAAGACCTCACAAAAAGTTTTTCCTGTTCTAAAAGGTTGGACGTATGCGCTCACGAATGCGGTAAAACTTTCAATTCAACAGGTTCGCAGTATATATAAGAAGTCATTAGTCATTAGTCATTAGTTATTAGTCATTAGTCACAAGGAAGAATGCGCTCAAGCCGATCGAATTTCCTGTCACGATTTAGGCAGGTTATCGGGATCGATCCCTTGCGATCGCAAATACTCCGCTAGGCGTTCGGCTCGTTGCTGTTGAACCTCAGCTCGCTGTCGTTCTACCCTCAACTGCTCGCGCATCTGCCCCGCCGCTGCATCCGGCAGGGGATAGACATTTCCTGACTCGTCGTACCAAACCAGAATTTCTTGCTCGATGCCCCCAATAACTTGCTGAGATCGCCCTATGCCCAGCCCCACTTCTGGCATCCAATAGGGTTCGCCAATCTGCTGCCGGTACTGCCCGTCAATCAGCTTGTACACTTCAAACGGTTGATGCCGATCGCGCCGCCAAAATTCGGGGTTGTAAATAATGTAGTACAAAACCCCTAACCCGGCATAAATCGACATCTTCTCGTCGTACTCTCCACCGGGTTTGTGAGACACCATTTCCAATGCTACGATCGGCACAACCTCGTTTTCTTCCCAGACAGCATAGCTGCGGCGAGATTTGCCTCCTTTTCGGCGCTCCACCCCCAAACTGAGAAACCCGTCGGAACAGGCACTTTGGGACTTATTCCCGTCGTGTGATACACCGCCATATCCACCCCAAAGTACCAATCCATGCGAGCCGACCAAATGCTGGTGAGGACAAACAACAATAGGTTCGGCAGCAGATTCTGGTCTTCGTTATCCACAGGAGTATCGTCCGAACAGGGCAGGTCTTCGGTGGACGGCAAGCTTAATTTTAGTTCTGGGGAAATCATTGCAGTTAACTCCCATCGAGCTCGTTAACCTGATTTTAGATTATAGCAACTTTTTTTTAATTTTGAATGGGGTAAAATTTTCAATTAAACTGGTTCGCAGGATATCTAATTACGAAGAAACAATAACATTTTGTTGAAATATCCTAATTTCAGCTATGATTTGTAAAAGAATTCAAAACCATGAGGACTAACCGTGGAAATTCTACACATCAAACACAACATCGAAACATTGTCCGATCGCCTAACGGGTCTACAAGACTGTCTTTAGCTCAGCATTAACCGCCGAGAGCCAAAAGTTACAACAGCTAGCACCACAGCCGAAATCGGGCAACAGCATCAATACAGGCGAAGGGCTACTCCAAGAACTAGACGCACTCCAATCCTACCAGGCAAAACTCAACCAGTGCCAAACAATTTTGGCAGATGCTACAGCAGCAGTGGAGTTGCTCGAATTTCAAGCAGACGAGGAATTAGAGCAAGAACTTCAAACTAATTTAGCTCAACTCAACTGCTCTCTCGAAGAGTGTGAATTAGAGCAATCCTTGAGCGGGTCTTGCGACAAAAATGGAGCCTACCTGATAATTAGTGCAGCAATAGATGACTTAGATGCTCAAGAATGGGTACAAATGTTGCTGAGAATGTATTTTCGTTGGGGACAAAACCGAGGCTATAGAGTTCTGTTAGTTGAAGATTCCCTATTGGAGTATCTAGAAATTAATTCTGCAATTTTGGAAATAGGAGGAGTTAATTCTGTAACTTTGGCAATAGACGGACGTTACGCTTACGGCTATCTAAAGTCAGAAACCGGAGTGCATCTACTGAAACGTACATCGCCTTTTAATATTACTAGAAAGCAGGCGAGTTCAGCGACGGTGGAAGTTGTGCCAATGTATGTGGAACTGGAGATTCCAAAGCAGGATTTAGAAGTAATAACCTTGCCTCATAGCAACCTGAAGAGTAGTGACCCACTCGGAAGTTGGGGGAGGATTGTTCACATTCCTACTGGTATTTCTGCAATATCTGGGGAGGAGCGGAGTCTATGGCAAAATAGAGAAATGGCTTTGGCGGTTCTCACCAGCAAACTGTTTGCTATTATGCAAAGGCAAGGAGTTGCAGAAATTGCAGACATTCAGTGCAATCGCCTAAAAATAGTCCTCAACCAACCAATTCGGGAATATCAATTGGCCAGCGACAGCGCGAACCAGGGCAAAGTTTTGGATCTCCGTACAGGAATCCAAACAACAGCCATCGCTGAGGTGATCGAGGGCCAACTTGACTCATTTATCAAAGCTGGTGTGCTGCTGAAAAATTGATTTGCACATTTAGAGCAAAATTTCAGCTAAACTCAAAAATACAGCCCACAACGCCGGAGAACTCACAGTGGAAGTTCTAGACATCAAACACAATATCGAAACTTTGTCCGATCGACTGGGTGCAACCCAGGACTATCTTTGACATCCCCGCACTCACAGCCAAAATTCAAGACTTAGAGCAAATCTGCGCCCAACCAGCATTTTGGGACGACCAAGATCGAGCTCAAGAAACCCTCCAAGAACTTAATGACTTAAAATCTCATTTAGACCAATATCGCGGCTGGCAAACTAGCTTGGAAGATGCTAAAGCTATTTTAGAACTGCTGGAGTTAGAAGCCGACGAGTCCCTGTTCCAAGAAGCCTCATCGAGTCTTTCTCAGTTAACCCGCGAACTCGACCAGTGGGAACTGCAACAATTACTATCTGGGCCCTACGATGAAGGCGGCGCCGTTTTGACGATTAACGCCGGGGCCGGCGGCACAGATGCTCAAGATTGGGCCGAAATGCTGCTGCGGATGTACACCCGCTGGGGGGAAAGTCGAGGTTACAAAGTACATTTAATGGAAATTTCCGAGGGAGAGGAAGCAGGTGTTAAATCGGCTTCTTTGGAAATTGTCGGCCGCTACGCTTACGGTTATATGCGATCGGAAAAAGGCACTCACCGCTTGGTCAGAATTTCGCCTTTTAACGCTAATGACAAGCGTCAAACCAGTTTTGCTGGCGTTGAAGTGATGCCAGTTCTCGATCGATCCGTACAGTTGGACATTCCCGAAAAAGATTTGGAAATCACGACTTCCCGCGCTGGCGGCAAGGGCGGGCAAAATGTTAACAAGGTAGAAACCGCAGTCCGCATCGTTCACCTTCCTACTGGCTTGGCCGTCCGCTGTACAGAGGAACGCAGTCAGTTGCAAAATAAGGAAAAAGCTTTGGCATTACTCAAGGCCAGGCTGTTGGTGATTGCTAAGGAACAGCGGGCTTCGGAAATTGCCGAGATTCGCGGCGATATGGTGGAGGCGGCTTGGGGCAACCAAATTCGCAATTATGTTTTTCACCCATACCAAATGGTCAAGGATTTGCGTACAGGGGTGGAAACAACCGCCATCGCAGATGTAATGAACGGCGAATTAGACCCGTTTATTCAAGCTTACCTGCGGCAGGAAAATCAGTTGATAGCCCAAACTGATTCAACCGCGCGAATCTAATTCGCGCCTTGACATACAAACTCTGCCTGTGCAGACTAAAGAATCAAGAGCGGTGATGGCAGCGGATTTGCTATAATTTTGGGGTTTTGGCCGATCGCCCGACCTTCAACAGGTCGCGCGGTCAAAAACCTTGATATGATAAAACTTGATCTGACAAACACTAAGGAGAAATAATGACCCAAGTTGTAATAGGCGAAAATGAAGGGATTGAGTCAGCCCTGCGACGGTTTAAGCGACAAGTTTCTAAAGCGGGTATTTTCCCCGACATGAGAAAGCACCGCCACTTTGAAACTCCGTTGGAAAAGCAGAAGCGCAAAGCTATTGCCAGAAGGACTAAGAGACGCTTTCACCGCAATAACAAGCCCTAGAATTATTAGCACTAAATTGATTCGGCAGATATAATGCCTTGCGATTCTAGTACCGCAGCGACTCGGAGAATCACCGCTTCGCTGTAGGGAGCACCAATAATTTGTACCCCCAAGGGCAAAGCGCCGGGCCGCTGTACGGGCACGCAAAGAACGGGCAAGCCAATAAATGATAGGGGTTGGGTGAACAGTCCGAGATTGGGACGCACTAAGATTTCTTGTCCGGCTATTACCATTTTCTCGACGCCAATTTCAGGGGCAGCTATCGGGGTTGCGGGTGCGAGGATGATGTCTGTGTGTTGGAATATTTCGCGAATTCGAGATCGGTACCACTGTCTGAATCTCTGGGCTTGCAAGTACCAAGTCGCAGGGATCAGGGTTCCCGCTAAAAAGCGATCGCGCGTGGCAGGATCGAAGTCTTGAGGGCGCGATCGCAAATTGTCCAAATGCAAGTTTCCCCCCTCGCAAGCGGTAATGATAAATGCCGCAGCCCGGGCGCGATCGGATTCCGGTATGGTTACAGTTGCAAGCCCCCCTATTTTTGGGGGGCTTGTTGTTTTTTCGGTGCGTAAACCACAATTCAAGACATTTGTCAAGGCTTTAGCAACTATTTCTACAGCATCCATTGCTTCCGCTTCGGCCCCTGTGGCGAAATAGCCGTCAGCAACAGCAATTCGCAATCCTTCGATACCTTGATTTAACAGCGGCGAACAAAGTTCTGGGGGGCGCTGAGTGCAAACTGGGTCGCGAGAATCAGGGCCTTGCAGGATATCGTACAGCAGCGCCATATCTCTGATCGAGCGCCCAAACGGCCCCACACAATCCAAACTACCCGAAAATAAATAAGCGCCAGCCCTAGACAAACGGCCGTAAGTAGGCTTAAACCCAAAGACACCGCACAAAGCAGCCGGTACGCGGATGGAACCGTTAGTATCAGAACCGAGAGTGAAGGGTACAAAACCGGCGGCGACTGCTGCTGCGGAACCGCCGCTGGAACCGCCAGCGATGCGGGTAGTATCGCGGGGATTGCGCGTGGGCCCGTAGTGGCTGTTTTCCGTGACGAAACCGTAGGCGTACTCATCCATGTTGAGAGTACCTACAAGCACAGCCCCGGCTTGTTTTAGTCTGGCGACCACCGTCGCGTCCTGGGTAGCCAGAGGATTGTCAGCGTTGATTTTTGACCCTGCTAGAGTAGTAATTCCGCCGATGTCGAACAGGTTTTTGACTGCAAAGGGAACACCTGCTAAAGGGCCTGGGTTTTCGTTATTTGCAATGGAACTATCTATTTTTTCGGCTGCTGCGAGTGCGCTTGATGCAGTGATTGCAGTAAAACAATTAAAAGCTTTATCCTTAACAGCAATCCGTTCCAAAGCAGCATTTACCGCCACTGTAGCCGTAACCTTACCACATTTAACCGCCGCTGCCGTAGCAACCGCATCAGCATTCTCTAAAAAACATCTGCATTCATCCGCGTTCATCTGCCCTCATCTGCGGTTAAAAATCTAAGGTTCAAACACCGGCGCGACTTCTACTTCTGGGGGTAAAGGAAACTCAGTAACGAGTCGGGCGATCGCAGCTATTCTCTCGAAGTTTACCACAACGCCTGGACGATGTTCCGGGTCTAACGGTAAGTTTATCAGTTCAGCGGTGCGATCGACATATTCTTCTACATTTACCATGAGTCCCTCCCAAAAAAACATCAGCGTTCATCCGCGTACATCCGCCCCCATCTGCGGTTGAAAATTTAATATTCAGATATAAGTGCGATGATTATTGTATTGTAATCGCGATCGGGCTGTCAGTTGTTATTGCTCAGTTTTTTGTATTCCTCGGATTGTCTGATATCATCTAGAGGCGATTTTAGCTCTGGTGGTTCATCAGGACAAAACTTTATACATACCTGTGTTTCACCCAACTGTAAATCTTCATTAACTTCTATTTTAAGCTTTCCTTTTTCCCAACCCTTAGAACCTATCTTTAGAACTTGACAATCGATGCCTTCTTTAGGGGATATCCAGTTTATTTCAGAACCCAAAATTATTATTTGTTCGTTAATTACCAGCTCGTTCATACAATCAATTATCTGCCTCTTACCTCCTTGGTTATTAGATCCTCCTACATAAGTCTCAAGTATCTTACTAAACTTGCTGGCGGTTAACTTCTTAAAATTACGCACCATAAAAGTAGCTTCATCGAATAACAAAACATCATCATCACCAACTGTCTCATAGTTTTTATTGGATTCAATTTTATCGTTCATTCTTTTCCAAAAATTCTGGTTATTCCTCTTTGATACCATTTCAAGCTATCTGAGTCAAGGTGGTAAAGGAATAAATTGACTATCGCACTTTTCCACTCAAACACTGACAGTTTCGCGCAACTTCTCAACAGCACCATCCAGCGGAGGCAAAGCAAAATCCTCAGCATCCATCAATTCCTTAACCTTCTCAAAAATCTCAACCTCCGCCTCTTCCTGATCCGTCAGCTTATCATAAAAATAAGGGTCAGTAAACCACTGCTCAAAAGCAAACCTTAACACCCCATTCGGGTCAAGCATAAACTGCCAATACTTAGAAACTCGGTTATCAACTACTTCAAACAGCGGTGCGGGAGTCTGTATGGGATAATAGCTGTAATTATCATCACAAATATAGTACCAAACTATTCCCTGCGACGAGCGGATTGCATAAACAACATATTCCTTGCCAACAGTCAACGGCAATTCAACCTTTTTAGTATAACCTCTTGCCGGATCGATATAATTTTCCGGGAGAACTGCCCCAGTATTAGCAATACAGCGAACAATCATAACTTATCTACCTATAAATTCTTAGGTGCTATTTTAGGATATTGTCGTTTAAACTTTAATTCAACTTGTTGCAAAATTTTGGCATTTTCAAACCAGTGTACTTGTACGGAAGCTCCGTTAATTGTAACAGCCTGAATGCTAGTCATCTTATACCAATCTTCAGGATTGCCTCCCTAGAGAGCAACCAGTCTGGAAACATCCCCTAACATATCGTCAGGCCCGCCCTGAATAGCTCTACAATTACCAGACTTAGCATCTTGCAGCAGCAGTTGCTCTGGCAAATTTCTCGGACTCTCATCGGGAATAGCACCTCGATCCATAGTTTAGCAGTTTCAGATGTCAGTTGTTATTAGCGAGTTTTTTATACTCCTCAGATTGGCGGATGTCATCTAGAATAGATTCCGGTTCGGCAAGTTCATCAGGACAAAATTCACAATCTATTTTGATGTTCACATGATAAGGCGTACAATTTAAAGATGCTTTTATTCTAAGCTTACCTTTTTGCCAACTTGGGGAACCGATTTTTAGAAGTTGGCAAGCCATGCCTTCTGGAGGAAAAATCCATTGACCTTTATCCACTTGTAGAGTTAGCCCGCCTATCGAACAATCAAAAAGCGACTTATAAACCATTAATTGCCCAGTATTGGGTATTTTTTCTTCAAGATTTTTAGCAAGCTTCTGCCTCATTAATTCTTTAAATCTTTCAACTGTAAAAGTATCTTTATCAATCATCAAAATATCTGTATCGCACTCTAGGTCTTGAAACTTAGCGTTCATATTTCTTTGTGTGAATAAATTATCTAAAAATATATCATCTCTCATTATATTAGTCAATGCTGCTTTTTAAGCTAGATCCATTTTGATTTTATATCGCGAAGACGGTTGTTGTTTGCACAGCGCCCAATTTAAAAAAAGTGGCGACTTCAGAGTACGAGAAAAGTTGTTTTCGCTGGTACTGTTTCCGCCAGCAACTTACCCCGCGAAATCACATACAGAACCGCAGCGCGCCTCCTAATTGCATCATAACAATCCTCAGCATCCAACACAATCAAATTTGCAGGTTTCCCCGCCTCTATCCCATAATTATCATCTCCCAGATTGAGAGTTTTAGCACCGTTGACAGTCACCATATCAAAACAAGCTGCAATTTCAGCCATTCCCGTCATCTGACAAACATGAACCGCCATATGAGCGACATCCAACATATTTCCCGTACCTAAACTATACCAAGGATCTTGCACGCAGTCGTGGCCAAAACTCACATTCAATCCCTGCTGCCACAACTCCTTAACTCGCGTCACCCCACGGCGTTTGGGATAAGTATCAGCCCGGCCTTGCAGGGTGATATTAATTAAAGGATTGGCGATGAAATTAATTCCCGATTTTGCCAAACTTCCCATCAGCTTAAAAGCATAAGCATTGTTGTAAGAACCGAAAGCCGTCGTGTGGCTAGCCGTCACCCGCGAACCAGCCCCGCTTCTAATCGCATAAGCCGCTACAACTTCCAAAAATCTCGACTGTTCATCATCGATTTCATCGCAGTGAACATCTATTAATCTATTGTATTTTTCCGCAAGTTCAAAAACTCGCTCAACCGACTTCACCCCATCTTCCCGCGTCAACTCATAATGCGGAATTCCGCCCACAGCATCCGCACCCATATCCAGAGATTTCTCTAAAAGTTTGTCATTTTCTGGACTTCCATAAATCCCGTCTTGGGGAAAAGCCACAACTTGCAGAGTCATCCAATCTTTGACTTGTTCTCGAACTTCCAAAAGTCCTTGCAAAGCAGTCAGCGTCGGTTCGCTAACATCAGCGTGACTCCTGACAAACAAAATCCCTTGAGAGGCTTGCAGCCTTAAAGTTTCAACAGCCCGTTTTTTGACATCATCCAGAGTTAAACATTGCTTTCGTTCCCCCCAGATTTGAATTCCCTCGAACAAAGTGCCGCTTTGATTCCATCGCGGTTCCCCCGCAGTCAAAGCCGAATCGAGATGAATGTGCGACTCCACAAACGGGGGAGTAACTAATTTGCCTCCAACATCAATTTCGGATTCTCCCAATTCGGAAATCTGCGTCGATACGGCGGCTATTTTGTCCCCATCAATAGCGATATCCACTGTTTGACTGTCTCTAGCACCTAACAAACAACATTCGCGCAGAACAATGCTATACTTTTGCTCAGGCATGACAATTGCACCTAAATTTAACACTTGTAAACGCGATCATTCCTAGTTGCTACTCAGCCTAGTAAGACCAAAAGAATTCCCCAATCACTTGCCAACCCCCTCCTTCTCCTCCTCTGCGTCCTCTGCGCCCTCTGCGGTTAAAAAATCTTACTCAAAAAACCAACCTGTAACGAGAATCCCCCCGAATAAAGCGCAACTACAAATCGCCAACATCAGACAATCTCAAACTCCAGATTATGATTTTTCACAAAATCAAAGGTAAAATGGTCAACCACATTAGTATTGCTCAATTCCAGATTGTAAAAATCAACAAAATCCGCATCAAAATAAGGCCCAGCGTGCCAACTACCCACATCTAACTTAATAAAACAATTGCCCGGAATCCGAAAAGCAGCCATATCCTCTAAACTCGGTTTATAGCCATCCCCAGGAGGCGCAACCGCCATCAACCAATCCTTCCCCTCCAAAGAACCCAAACACTGAGTACATTGAACGTGTCGTGTAATTTTGCCAAACTTGCGACCTTTATGGTGCAGCCGCATAATGTAAAATCTAGGAATACCATTTTGCAAACTTAACTGAGCATCCTCAGCATCGAAACACTTGCCATCAATTGCCGCAAAGATAACTTGACCGTAACGCCGAAAATTCTCCGGTGTCACCCATTGTGCGGACAACTGCTTAGTCGAAATTGATTCGCTCATAAATCCCAACATCCCTAGCTTGATCCGTCATGAACATTCTAATACAGTAAATCCTCTCTCTTCTCTTCTCTTCTCTGTGCTCTCTGTGTCCTCTGCGGTTAATTAAATAAAAAAATCTAGTTCGCTTTCTCGATCGCCCAAAACACCCTTACAATCAAAATCAGCACACCGCTGCAAAAAACGAGCCGGAATATCAGGCCGAGCACCCCAATGCAAATGCAAATAAGAAGCGTGTACCTGACAAACTCCCCAACCTTCAGCAACCGCCTCAACTTCCCCTCGCTTCCCATACCTCCAACTGTGATAAACTGGATTACTCGGTTCCACAGTTAAATGCGATCGATGAAACTCATGTCCCCAAACCTCATCGAGAGCAGTTAACACCGAACTATCCCTCACCGCCACAGCTTCTCTGTATCCCAGCGTCAAACGCTTTCCCATCGCAGCAGCAGTTTCCAACACTCCCACCCCTGGCCAAGAATTGCCATCAAAGTCTACAATAGAATCGCACAAATACATCAAACCGCCGCACTCCGCATAAGTCGGCATTCCCGAAAAAATCGCACTTCTTACCGCATCCCGAATTAAAACATTACCGCTCAATTTTTGAGCAAACACTTCGGGAAAACCACCACCAAAATATAACCCTTGCACATTGTCAGGAAAAACCGAGTCATCAAGGGGACTCCAAAATACCAACTGGGCACCCAACTCTTCCAACAAATCAAGATTGTCCTGATAGTAAAAATTAAAAGCCCGATCGCGCGCAACTGCAATCCTCACTCCAAATTGTTTTCCCAAACTGTTGACAACATCATCTTTTTTAGTTACAATTCCCGAAGGGAGACTGTGCCTACCCGAAAGTTGCTCTGACCCCTCACCCCCCCCATTTCGAGTTGCAGCCAACAAAGGCAAAAGTTGCTCCCAGTCAAAACTAACAGCCACCAAATCAGCTAATTTATCGATCGCAGCATGAAGATTCGGCAACTCCTCAGCAGGAATTAGCCCCAAATGTCGATCGGGAATAGTAACAGCCTCATCCCTACGCAAAACGCCCAAAACAGGTAAATTGAGCGGTTTGAGAGCATCTTGAAGCAGTTCCAAATGTCGATCGCTCGCCACCCGATTCAGCACCAAACCAGCGAATTTAAGGTCAGGGTTAAAAGAACGAAAACCGTGGGCGATCGCAGCCACAGAACCAGAGAGCCTGCTGCAATCTATCACAAACAATACCGGCAAATTCAGCAAATAAGCAACATGAGCCGTAGAAGCAAAGGAAAAATCATAATTGCCTTCTTCTTTTCGATAATTAATCCGTGTATCCGTGTCGTGGCTTCGTGATTCCTGATTTTTTCGACTCACTCCATCAAATAAACCCATTACCCCTTCAACTAAGGCATAATCAACATCTTGAATATGACGAGAAAAACACTTTTTTACATAAGATTCAGAGGTTAATATCGCGTCTAAATTCCGACAGGGGCGACCAGTGACAAAAGCATGAAACATCGGATCTATGTAATCCGGGCCTACCTTAAAAGATTGAACATTCAAGCCGCGACGGATTAAATAAGCTAAAAGGGCGATCGTCACAGTAGTCTTTCCCGCCCCGCTGCGTTCGCCAGCAATTACTAAAGCCATAGTTATAGATTAGTTACAAAAAATACATATTTAACGAACCGCGAAGACGCGAAGGGCGCGAAGGAAGAATGAGAAGAAGAGAGGCAATTTAGTGGCTTTTGGGAAGTAATTTAGAGTTTTGAGTTAAATAACAGGATTAATTCAAAACTCCTAACTTAAAATTCATAACTTCCAAAAAAGTAGGGCAGACATTGCCTGCCCCACTGAATATTAACTCAATCCGTCTTGCTTATTTTTTTCTCCTTTCTCCTGATTCCATCCATCCGTTACATCCGTTACACAATCCGTTGCCGAACCTCTTTTTACCGCTTAGCCAACTTCAGCATTTGAGCCGTCACTGCCAAGCTTTCTTCGTAAAGCACATCCCGGCCCCAACTCTGCAAGTGCTGGCCCAGCAAGTGTTCCGTCACCTGATCGAACAGAGGAGTTACTTGGTTAAACCGATCGGTTTGAGCGCCACCCTTGGTTTCCATCCGCATACAGCCACCCGCTTCGGAACACAGAACCGTACCGCAGTCAGCCTTTTCGTTGGTAGAATTCAAACGCAGAGCAATCAAATCGCCCGCGACATCGCCCGAATCAGCCGTAGGAATAGCAGCCAACTCCGCTTCGACAACCCGTTCGTCCGGCCCCGCGAATTTAATTCGCTTGATTTGGTAATCGCCCTCTTCTTGTTTGAAAGCAACCGGACGCCACTGAAGCCGACTCGCCAGCCAACCCAAATACATCAGCGCTTGAGTAGAATTGTCCTGTTCGTAATCGATCGTCACCCGATCGATTTCCCGAATCGCAGCCCGACGTTCCGGGGCGTCAAAAGCCTCAGCAGCCAACTCCTGCCACGCAGCCAGCCGGCGCCAATTCAGATCCGCGATCGGAATTCCCTCTTCGATCAGACTTTGCATCAACAGCAATTCGGCTTCACACTCGGCAAAGCTGCTAGAGTCAACAATCACAGAACTGCTAATTGCCGCCAGCCGCTGGAACAAACCTCGATCGGCATCAGGATTCGCCTTCCACCACAGCAGCGTCGGCAAATTTGGGATAGTCAGCGCCGTCACGATGCCGCTCACCCGTTCCAGCGCAGCTTCCGTACCCCGGAGGGTAATGTACTCGCAGCAGATCAGATTGCCGGTGGTGCGCTTGTGAACCGGACAATAAGCAGCCACTTGAGCCTGTACGCCCGTATCTTCCCCCGCCGTCGGGCACAGAGCAATAATCCGGCAGGGATTGGCAGCCACAATCGCGTCAGCTACGCCCGAACCCCCGGAACCCAAACCGCTCGATCCCATCTCCTCGCCTTTTGAATTTTTGCGAGCCACTTCTTCCCGCAAAATCGCCAGCAATTCAGCGTTAGGTTTGCCAGTTCTCGGCAGCCCGTAAGCTTTTTGAGCCGCCCTAATGCTAGATGCCGTCATCGGCCCGGTAATACCGTCCACTGGCCCGTCGTAAAACCCCAGATCCGCTAATAAACGCTGAGTTTCTTCCGGTTCGTAGACTATAAAAGTAAAAGTTGTTGCCCTACTAGCGATCGGAACATCGCCCTTTGACCCCGATTCTCTGTAACTTTCCCAAATTTGACTCAATTCGGCCTCTATTTGGTCGATCGACACATCTTTAGGACTTTGTAGCGAAACCAGAGGCGGAGCTTTCATCGGTGTCATCGTCATCGGTTTTTTCTCCTTTGTCAGTTTTTAGTCATCAGTGATTGGTCATTAGTTCAGTAGTCGTGGAGATCCCAAAATTTTAGACCCTAGTTTAAGCTCTCAGATTCATCTGTCCAGTAAATCTAAAATCTAAAATCTAAAATCTCAAATCTAAAATCGACTGACTCTTAAAGTCTGCGCCACTTGCGACCGTCTCTGTTAATTAGCAGTTCTGCTTCCGCCGGTTCCCAAGTACCCGCTTCGTATTTAGGAACCAACTCCTGTTCGTTGGACGATTCCCAATCCATCAGCGCCGGCGTTACCACCCGCCAAGCTTCTTCCACTTCATCAGAACGGGTAAACAAAGTTTGGTCGCCCAGCATACAATCAATTAACAGGCGATCGTAAGCATCCGAAGATGTCACCCCAAAGGAAGAACCGTAACTGAAATCCATATCCACCGTCCGCGTCCGCAAATCCGGTCCCGGCATTTTCGCCTCAAACCTCAGCGAAATCCCCTCGTTCGGATGCACGCGCATAGTCAAAACGTTAGGAGTAGTTTGTTGGGCCGCAGACTGAAAGATTAGCAGCGGAACTTCGCGGAACTGAATTGCAATTTCGCTAACTTTTTTCGGCAACCGTTTGCCAGTTCGCAGGTAAAAAGGCACTCCCTGCCAGCGCCAGTTGTCAATCATAAACTTCATCGCCACAAAAGTCGGCGTTGTCGAGTTGGGAGCAACCCCCGGTTCTTCGTGATAACCTGGCACCTGTTTGCCCTTCATCCAACCTGCGGAATATTGACCGCGAATCGCTGAAAACTCCAAGTTATGCAAATCTGCCAAGCGAGTTGCTTGCAGAACTTTCATCTTTTCGGTGCGGATGCTGTCAGCGTCGAGCGAGTTCGGCGGTTCCATCGCCGTCAGACAGAAAATTTGCATCAAGTGGTTTTGCAGCATATCCCGCAACGCCCCAGAGGATTCGTAGTAACCGGCCCGGTCTTCTACGCCTACTGTTTCTGCAACTGTAATTTGTACGTGATCGACAAATTGCCGATTCCACAGCGGTTCAAAAATCGCGTTGGCAAACCGGAACACCATTAAATTCTGAACAGTTTCTTTACCCAAATAGTGGTCGATCCGGTAAACTTGCTGTTCTTGGCAAACCTGCTGCACGACTCGGTTGAGAGCTTTTGCCGAACTCAAGTCGCGACCGAAGGGTTTTTCAATTACCAAGCGGTGTTTTGCTGGGTCAACCAGCATTTGAGCCGCGCCCAGTTGCCTAATTGCTTCTGGGAAAAAGTTCGGAGAAACCGAGAGATAAAATATGTGATTGCCGCGAGTTCTCCTGTCTTCGTCGAGTTCCGCTAAGAAAGCTTTGAGTTTTTGATAGCTTTCCGGGTTGTCAATGTCGCCGGGACAGTAGTACAAACCTTTAGCGAAATCTTGCCAAAATTCTTCATTGCCAATGCCGCCGCCAAATTCTTCAATGCCTTCGCGCATTTGCTCTCGGAAGTAATCGTGACTCCAAGGGCGGCGGGCTACTCCCACCACGGTAGTTTCCGGTGGCAAGCGCCGATCGCGCTTCATCTGATAAATTGCAGGTACCAGTTTGCGCTGGGTGAGATCCCCAGAAGCTCCGAAGATTACCAGAATTTGTGGTTCCGGCACCCGTTCTTTTCGTAAACCTACGCGCAACGGATTTTCAAGTAGCGTTACCATTTATTTTCCTTTTTCTAGAGCTGTTAGTCTTGCTAATACACCATGATAGTTTGCGTTGATACTCCCCATACCGTTCATGCCAGGGGATTCTTGAAGAACCCAAAGTCGGATTTTCAAAGGCGCTATCAATTCGCCGCTACCGATTCTACTAAGATTTAACCCCAGTTTCACCGCTACTTTTCTGATAATATTAGCCGCACCGTTACAGTCGGCATTAATTTTTGTTCCGTCCGCAGAGCGATATAATCCGCGAGTTACTCTCTTTCCTGATTCTGTCCACCCTTCAGTTTTTTCACCGAACGTAGGTAGTGAATCATTGTCTAGAAAACTCGCCTTTGAGGTATAAGACTCTTCGGTTTCTACGAACTTAATTCCGTACTCCAGACACAACTGAGATATTTTTTTCTTCAATCTACCTGTGGGAATTTGAACAAACTTTTGATTGGTCTTTGCCCCCATATTTTTATTTTGTTTTTGGTCTTGGTTCCATCCAAAAACTATTGTGCCGATTTGATTCTCAATACAGTGATTTACAACGATCCTTGCTGCTTTATTCACCGCATCTCTAACCTGACGGTTTCTCTTCTCCGTAATCCTAGCCAATTGATTAGACCAGAATCCTTGAGGCTGATTTTCCTTGAGAACAGAGATTCGCTTGTTGTACCACTGATTCAATGACTTTAAATGCAGTCCATCAATAATAAAAGAAGTTCCTACGTTAGATACGCCAGTCAACCAGTTATTGATTCCGTGGTCTAACCCCAATACACTTTCAGGATTTACCTCAACCTCACGAGATTCCGATTGGTACACAAACTCTGCATAGAAACATCTATTTCTGGGAAGAATCCGAATTTCAACCAACTTCTTGTAATCCAGGTTTGAGGGCATCGGTATAAAAAATTCGCCAATCCCGAACCATATCTTAACCTTGCGTCCCAATGGAAATCGTAACATCCCATTTTTTAGTTTGACATCAGCCCTGGGAAATGTAACTGATTTAAGGGAATTTTTTTTGTATCCAGGTAGTCTTGGGTGTTGCATTACCGTCCCAGATTTGATACCTTTCAAAAGCCCAATATACGATCTGAATGATTCGGCGACGCTAGTCAATGTCTGCTGTGCCGTATGAGAATAGAGTGCTTTGAAATGCAGGTTTGACTTGAACATTTTATGGAAGTCGTACTTACCGGGAATTTTTCCAGTCTTGAAATACAACTGACGACCGTAGTACAGCGCACAATTTGCTAACTTATTCGACTCACTACAGATAAATTCTAGAACCGCTTTCAGACTAGAGTCAGGATTGACTAAGTTTTGCTGACATCTATAGTTAGACATTCTTTTGATTCTCAATGTATTGCTTGACAACAGAGAGAGCTACCAACTATACAGGACAAAATAACTATTTGTCCTGTATAGTTGGTAATCTGCGTTCGCCAGGGGCTTGCGTCTCGTTCTTCGGTCACAATCATGCCTCAGCGGTTGGAAATGGAAAATTCGAGTTGTATCTCTGGCTAAATTCCTGCTGTGGGACAGAAGATTTTTTTTTGGGGGGGGGAAATGAGCGCAATTGCGCTCATTTTTCCGACAGAGAATTGACAACTCAGCATTTAGGAACCAAAACAATTATCTACTCCGAGTCCTAAATGCTTCTGCCTTCAACGATACAGATATCCTTTTAGACGACGGGTGCGAGCCTCTTAACTTTCTCTTCCAAGGAATCCATCAGGGATTGGAAGGGGCTGACAAATTTCTCGATCCCGTCCAGGAGCAAGTCTGCCATCACTTCGTCCAAGTTGATGTCGATGTCGGGATCTTTGAGATTTTCGATCAGGGTGTAAGCTTCTGCAACATTGTTCTCAATCCGGGGTGCGACATCGCAGTGATCGAAACAAGCTTCAACGGTGTTCGGCGGCAAAGTGTTAACCGTGTCGGGGCCGATTAATTCATCGACGTACATAACATCGCTGTAGTTGGGGTTTTTGGTGCTAGTGGAAGCCCACAGCAAGCGCTGCACTTTCGCTCCTTTGGCCGCTAAAGCTTGCCAGCGATCGCTCGCTACGATCTCTTTATACTTCTGGTAAGCTATCTTCGCATTGGCGATCGCCACTTTCCCCTTCACCGCTTCCAGTCTAGCTTTTGTGGAAATATCTGTGACATTTTTGAGTTTCTCGTCAATCTTGCCATCGACATTGATGTCGATCCGGCTCAAGAAGAAACTGGCAACAGAAGCAATATTGCTCACATCCAAACCTTTAGCCACCCGCGCTTCCAAACCGCGAATGTAAGCCCAGAAGGTTTCGACGTAGCTGTCAACCGAGAACAGCAAAGTCACGTTAACGTTAATGCCTTCGCTGATGACTCGCTCGACTGCGGGCAAACCTTCAGCGGTTCCCGGAATCTTAATCATCACGTTTTCTTTGCCGAGGGCTTGGTAATAGCGAATGGCTTCGCTAATCGTGCTTTCTGTGTCGTTGGCGATCGTCGGTGGCACTTCAATGCTAATGTAGCCGTCCAAACCCTTCGACTCTGCGTAAACTGGGGCGAAGATGTCGCAAGCGTTGCGGATATCTTCAAATACCAGAGATTCGTAAATCTCCATGACAGATTTACCCGCCCGGATGCCCGCTTCGATATCCGCGTCGTAAATCACATTACCCGCGATCGCTTTCTCAAAAATCGCCGGATTAGATGTAATCCCGCGCAGTCCCCGACTTTCAATCATCTGTTTGAGTTCGCCGGACTCGATCAGATCGCGAGTCAAATTGTCCATCCAGATACTTTGGCCAATTTCTTTGATTTCTAACAGGTGATTCGTTGGCGTTGCTGTCATTACTGTAACTCCTACAATTTGATAGCTGTTAATTGGAACTTGGAAATTGGGAATTGAAAATTGAAAATTGAAAATTGGTAATTGGCAATGGGGAATTGGTAATTGGGAGTCGAAAGTTATAAGTTAAAACCCTCTTCCTTCTTCCCTCTTCATGACATCCATTACATCCGTTACATCCGTTACAGAATCCGTTGCCGAACTTCCTGACATCCGTTACATCCGTTACAGAATCCGCTGCCGAACTTCCCTCTTCCTTCACGCTTGGACTGTTCTAGGATTGCGCGCTCGATCTTGAATAAAAGACTCGACCATCGCTACATTTTCTTTACTGCCGATAATCAAGGGCGATCGCTCGTGCAGTTTGGTCGGCACAACGTCTAAGATGTCTTGAATGCCGGTACTGGCGCGCCCCCCGGCTTGCTCCATCAAAAACGCCAAAGGAGCCGATTCGTAGAGCAAGCGCAATTTGCCTTCGGGGTTTTTCACGGTTCCGGGGTACAAAAACACGCCTCCCTGGAACAAAATCCGGTGGAAATCTCCCACCAAAGCCCCACCGTACCGGGCGCTGTAGCCTTCGCTGCGGTGTACGTAGCGAATGTAGTCCCTCAAAGATTCCTCCCACTGCCAGAAGTTGCCTTCATTAACGCTGTAAATCGGGCCGCGATCGGGAACCTTAATGTTTTCGTTAGCTAGAATAAACTCGCCCAAACTGGGGTCGAGGGTAAAGGAATGAACACCCTGACCGATCGAATAAACCAGCATGGTACTCGGGCCGTAGAGTACATAACCGGCCGCTATTTGTTTGTGTCCGTGTTGCAGCAAGTCGGAAGCAGAACCGTCTTCATCGTCCCCTTCTTGCTTGCGGATGCTGAATATGGAGCCTACATTGAGATTGATGTCAAGATTGGAAGAACCGTCTATGGGGTCGTAGAGCAGACTGTAACGCCCGATCGGACAATTTTCGGGAATGTAGTAGGGTTTTTCCATTTCCTCCGAAGCCAAGCGGCAGACAAGTCCGCTTTGCTGGAATACCGAGATAAACACTTCATTGGCATAGATATCCATCTTTTTGACGGATTCTCCCTGCACGTTCGTAGCCCCTGTAAACCCCAAGGCATCTGCCATTAATCCGGCTCTGCTGAGCCGCCTCGCGATCAGCTTTGCCGCCAGCCCGATGCGATTCATCAGCGCGCTGAGATCCTGAGCATCTGCTGAAAAGCTGTGAAGTTGCTGGAGTACGTGACGAGATAGGGTTGTGCAATCGCGGTCTAGGGCTTGCACCTGATCCATCGGGCCCAGTCGGGCTTCCCCTGTCGGCGCGTTTACCATGATTTTGATGTCCTCCCTGTCTTGCTGCTCTGGATTTGGGTTCGATGGAGTCCTTGACTCTTGCTCCTGAATCGGCTAAAAGACCGATCGTCCCCCAACTTCTATCTTAGGAAGGGTTTTGCCAAAGGGCGTCGAACTTTAGGTGAATTTTAGATCCGCATCGAAAATTGAGGAGTGCGATCGACTGTTGAGCCGGGAATTGTATCCAAAATCACTAAATTTTTTAATTAAGCGCTCTGGACGCTCTTGACCTAGAGGAAGAGCAGAAGGAAGAAGGAAGAAGGAAGAAGGAAAATTGTTGCTTGATTAATTATCAAAAATATTGCTAAAGATCTCGCACGATAAATTGGTTCTACAGGGGCAAAGAATATCGATATTTATGAAAATACGACTGCAAAACGGGAAGCCGAGCTCCCTTGTTGAATACGTAGCTAAAAAGATTAGTTGAGAGTAGCGATCGCCTTTTCGATTGGTTATGCTTGACTCAGGGCGATCGTTTCTGTCAGTTTACTGCTCAACAAAAATAAAGATGTTTGTGGTTAAATATCGTATAAAGGCAAGAAATATCTCGCCCTGACTGAGGTAGTGTCGTTAAGCTCCTGTATCTCCTCTCCTAAAGGTTCCATTAATGAGTATTTCGCCTAGAAATAAAAAAATTATCCTGTTTTTGGCAGCCAACCCCAAAAATACCACCCCTGTGGACTTACAGAAAGAGGCGAAGGAAGTTGCAGAGGGGTTGCAACGCTCTAAAAAAGCCGACAAGTTCCAACTTGAGCAACAGTGGGCGGTGACACCCAGAGAAATGCAGCGAGCCATATTAGATTATAAACCAGAGATTGTGCATTTCTCTGGGCATGGTGCAGGAGAAGGCGGTTTAGCCTTGGAAGATGAGGCGGGACAAATTAAGCTGGTCAATACCAAAGCTTTGGCAGCTTTATTTGAGGCGTTTAATCAGTACGTAGAGTGCGTAATACTCAACGCTTGCTATTCAGAAGTGCAAGCGGCTGCGATCGCACGTCACATTCCTTATGTGATCGGCATGAAGCAAGCGGTGGGAGATAGCGCCGCACGAGAATTTGCTGTAGGTTTTTACGATACGTTGGCGGCGGGGGAGTCGATCGAATTTGCCTATAAATTGGGTTGCGTTAGCATCAGCATGGCTGGTATTCCAGAAGAGCTGACTCCGGTATTAAAGAAAAAGTCGGATTTTTCTGAGTTGGATGCAGCAGGGCGATCGGGCGATGCTTCTGTTAGCGATATCGTTGAGGAGTCGTCGCCTGTGGTGGAAAATCCGCGATCTAGCGCCGTATCTCCCATTTCGAGTTCCAACTTAGACAACCCAGAAGGTTCTGTTAGTTTAGATTCACCCCTATATATCGATCGGCCTCCCATTGAATCTGACTGCTACCAAACTATTGTTAAGCCCGGAGCTTTAATCCGAATCAAAGCCCCCCGGCACATGGGAAAAACTTCCTTAGTGCAGCGAATTTTATACCAAGCCAAGGAACAGGGATATCAAACGGCTTATTTAAACTTTCAATGGGCTGATGGCAGTTTTCTCACCAATCTTGATGAGTTGTTGCAGTGGTTTTGTGGTGAGATTACCAATGAATTAAATTTAGAAGACAAGTTAGGAGAATATTGGAAAGGCGTTCTCGGCAGTAAAAATAAAAGCACGAAGTATTTCCAACGCTATCTATTATCTAACAGTGCTCAGCCTCTTGTTTTAGGGTTAGATGAAGTCGATCGCATTTTTGAGCATTCCGAAATAGCCACCGACTTCTTTGGATTATTACGAGCTTGGCACGAACGGGGAAAAAATGAGGAAATTTGGAAAAAGCTGAGGTTGGTCATTTCTCACTCTCAAGAAGTTTATATTCCTCTCAATATTAATCAGTCGCCATTTAACGTGGGATTGCCCATAGAATTACCTGAACTCAATCAGAAACAGGTAACAGATTTAGTGAATCGACACCAATTAAATTGGTCAAATCAAGAGATTTGTGACCTGATGGAAATGGTGGGCGGTCATCCTTATTTAGTGCGAGTTGCTCTCTACCAAATTGCCAGAGGGAGAATTAGCTTAGATAGCTTGCTAAAAGTCGCTCCTACTGAAGAAGGCCCTTACTACGATCATTTACGACGGCATTTAGTTAACTTGGAACAAGATGCAGAACTAGCAGCAACAATTAGACAAGTCATTAACAGCGAACAACCTGTAGAAATTAATACCGGAGAGGCTTTTAAATTGCGAAGCATGGGGTTGATCAAATTTCAGGGAAATGCTGTCATGCCATTGTGTGGTTTGTATCGTCAATATTTTAGCCATCGCCTAGCTTTTCCCCAACCAAATATGACTGCTGTGCAACAATCTAATAACCCATTAAGCTTGAGCGTAGAGAGTAATTTAGCAGCTATTATTTTTTCCGATGTAGTTAATTCCACCGCTTTATCAGTGGCCAACCAAAAGCTGACACTAGAATTAGTGAATCGAGATTTCAATATCATCCGAGACATCTGCGCTAAACATCAAGGCAAAGTCCTGAAAGAAATGGGCGATGGTTTATTAATTTTCTTTCCAGAAAGTGCCGTAAAAGCAGTAGCCTGTGCGCTAGAAATACAGCGAAGTCTCGCCGAAGCTGCTACAACCTTACCTGCGAGTCATGTCCTGCAACACCGGATTGGTATTCACTTGGGGGAAATCTTCTTTCTTAATAATGATATCAGGGGGGCTGGTGTAAATTTAGCGGCTCGTTTAGAAGGGAAAGCAGAGCCAGGAGGAATCTGTATTTCTGAAACAGTTTATCAAGTCGTTAAAACCCACTCACCTTTAAATGTGATTGACTTAGGTATGCAACAGTTAAAGGGAATTACTGAACCTGTACGGCTGTACAAATTGATTCCTTGATTCTCTGATTTTCCACCTATAAATTAACAATGACCTATGAAGGATTATCAATATCAAGTTGGGGGTAGCCTGCCTGCAAACGCCCCAACTTATGTCACTAGAAAGGCGGATGAAGAACTTTATCAAGCTTTAAAAGCTGGAGAATTTTGCTATGTTCTTAATTCCCGACAAATGGGAAAATCATCCCTGCGAGTGCGGACAATGCAGCGGTTACAAGCAGAGGGAATTGCCTGTAGTAGCATTGATATCACAGAAATTGGCACCTCAGACATTACGCCAGAAGAGTGGTATGCAGGCGTGATAGATAGCATCGTCAGCCGATTAGATTTGTATGACGTTTTTGATTTAGATGAATGGTGGGAGCAGAACAGCTTACTATCGAATGTTAAACGATTCAGTAAATTTTTTGAAGAAGTATTACTCAAGATAATTTCAGAAAATATAGTAATTTTTGTCGATGAATCGGACAGTTTACTCAGCTTAAATTTTAAAATTGAAGATTTTTTTGCTGTGATTCGTGATTGCTATAATAATCGAGCTGATAAACCCGACTATCGTCGATTAACATTTACAATGTTGGGGGTAGCTACTCCCTCAGATTTAATTCAAGACAAGCGACGCACTCCGTTTAATATTGGTCGAGGAATAGAGTTAACGGGGTTTCAATTAGCAGAAGCCCAACCTTTAGGAGTGGGGTTAGAAACTCAAGCGGAAAATTCTCAAGCTGTGTTAGAAGCAGTATTATATTGGACGGGCGGACAGCCATTCTTAACACAAAAGCTTTGTAAACTAATGCTCGGTAGTGCAAATCATACACCCATTCCAAATCCCGCTGAGTGGGTAGAAACTTTAGTCCAAGAAAAGGTGATTGATAATTGGGAAGCACAGGATGAACCAGAACATTTAAAAACGATTAGAGGACGCATTTTACGCAGCGAACAGCGTGCCAGTAGGTTATTGGGACTCTATCAGCAAATTTTGCAGCACAATGAAATAGCGACTGATGATACTCCCGAACAAATGGAACTGCGATTAACAGGGTTGGTGGTTAAGCAGTCTGGCAAACTTAAAGTTTATAACCCAATTTATCAATCGGTTTTTAACCTGGATTGGGTGGAAAAACAATTAGCGGAGCTCCGCCCTTACAGCGAAAGTTTTAAAGCTTGGATAGAGTCTGATTGCCAAGATGAATCGCGACTGTTGCGGGGTCAAGCCTTGCACGATGCTCAAAGTTGGGCAGCCGATAAAAGTTTGAGCGATTTGGATTATCAGTTTTTAAATGCCAGTCGGGAAGTCCAACAACGGGAAGTTGAACGAGAGTTAGAAGCGCAGAGACAAGCGAATAAAATTTTGACTCAAGCGAATCAGACGCTAATTAAAGCAGAGCAATTGGCCACGTATAAAGTCACTCAAGCCCAGAATTTAGCAAATGTAATCCAGGAAACTGCTTTTTCTAATGAATCATTTCGTTCAGGACAGACATTCCAAGCACTGTTGGAAGCATTAAAGGCAGGGCAAGCATTCAAACAGCTAGATTCTTCATCCGAGACGACAAAACATATTAGAGGACGAGTGATAGCTGTGCTGCAACAAGCAGTGTCCGCAGTAAAAGAGCGCAATCATTTGGAAGGGCATAGCAATTCTGTAAATAGCGTCGCCTTGAGTCCAGATGGCAAGACATTGGCTTCTGCAAGCAGTGACAACACCATCAAACTGTGGCACCTGGAAAGCCAAAAACCCATCGCTACCCTCACCGGGCATAGCAATTCTGTTAATAGCGTCGCCTTTAGTCCAGATGGCAAGACATTGGCTTCTGCAAGCAGTGACAACACCATCAAACTGTGGCACCTAGAAAGCCAAAAACCCATCGCTACCCTCACCGGGCATAGCAATTCTGTCTGGAGTATCGCCTTGAGTCCAGATGGCAAGACATTGGCTTCTGCAAGCAGTGACAACACCATCAAACTGTGGCACCTGGAAAGCCAAAAACCCATCGCTACCCTCGCCGGGCATAGCAATTCTGTAAATAGCGTCGCCTTTAGTCCAGATGGCAAGACATTGGCTTCTGCAAGCAGCGATAAGACGATTAAACTGTGGCATCTGGAAAGCCAAAAACCCCTCGCTACCCACACCGGGCATAGCAATCCGGTGTGGAGCGTCGCCTTTAGTCTAGATGGCAAGACATTGGCTTCTGCAAGCCGTGACAACACCATCAAACTGTGGCACCTGGAAAGCCAAAAATCCATCGCTACCCTCACCGGGCATAGCAATGAGGTCTTGAGCGTCGCCTTTAGTCGAGATGGCAAGACATTGGCTTCTGCAAGCAGTGACAACACCATCAAACTGTGGCACCTGCAAACCCAAAAACCCATCGCTACCCTCACCGGGCATATCAATGAGGTAAATAGCGTCGCCTTGAGTCCAGATGGCAAGACATTGGCTTCTGCAAGCCGTGACAACACCATCAAACTGTGGCATCTGGAAAGCCAAAAACCCACCGCTACCCTCACCGGGCATAGCAATCCGGTCTATAGCGTCGCCTTTAGTCGAGATGGCAAGACATTGGCTTCTGCAAGCAGTGACAAAACCATCAAACTGTGGCACCTGCAAACCCAAAAACCCCTCGCTACCCTCACCGGGCATAGCAATTCGGTCTATAGCGTCGCTTTGAGTCCAGATGGCAAGACATTGGCTTCTGCAAGCTTTGACAAAACCATCAAACTGTGGAATCTGGAAAGCCAAAAACCCATCGCTACCCTCACCGGGCATAGCAATCCGGTCTATAGCGTCGCCTTTAGTCCAGATGGCAAGACATTGGCTTCTACAAGTGACGACAAGACGATCAAACTGTGGAATCTGGAAAGCCAAAAACCCATCGCTACCCTCACCGGGCATAGCAATGAGGTCTATAGCATCGCCTTTAGTCCAGATGGCTTGAATTTGGCTTCTACAAGTGACGACAAGACGATCAAACTGTGGAATCTGGAAAGCCAAAAACCCATCGCTACCCTCACCGGGCATAGCAATGAGGTCTTGAGCGTAGCCTTTAGTCCAGATGGCAAGACATTGGCTTCTGCAAGCAGTGACAACACCATCAAACTGTGGAATCTGGAAAGCCAAAAACCCATCGCTACCCTCACCGGGCATAGCAATTCTGTCTATAGCGTCGCCTTTAGTCCAGATGGCAAGACATTGGCTTCTGCAAGCAGTGACAACACCATCAAACTGTGGCACCTGCAAAGCCAAAAACCCCTCGCTACCCTCACCGGGCATCAAGGTTTGGTCTGGAGCGTCGCCTTTAGTCCCGATGGCAAAACTTTGGCTTCTGCAAGCAGTGACAACACCATCAAACTGTGGGTTTGGGATTTCGATAAACTAATGGCATTAGGTTGCAATTGGATCGACGATTATCTCAGAACAAACCCGAAAGTGACAGAAGAGGATAAACAGATGTGTGCTGATTACCTCAGTTAACAGTCAATCAAATAGAATTTAGGCAAAAACCGGCCGCCAACCAGATGTTCGCCCTACATTTTTTTCCCACTACTTCCACTTTTTCCGTTGTCCATTCCTCACTCGCATCAGTTACAAGCCTAATATTTCGCTGCGGCGAATCTTCATCCACAACCGCCACCAGCATCAGATTATTAAATCTTTCTATTAAATCTTCACTTTTGTCGTTAGTCGAGGTTTGAGAAGCTCAAAAGGCGGTAGGTGCTAACTCTGAGGGATATTGCACTGATGTCCCTTGGAATATAAAGTGTAAAACTCCTGGAGTGCTGACATTTGTTCTCTCAATCTAGATATCTCTACATCCAAGGGAGGGAGTAGTTTCTCAAGGTGGCGAACCTCACTAAACCACAGTCGTAACTCGGGTTTGAGAGTTGCATAGAGCGTTCCGGGAGAGGAGAGTAATATTGCTGTTATTATCTCTGCTAGGAATGGCTGTTGCGGCCACTTCCCTACAACAGACATTGCATCCGAGTCATCGCTTGACAAGCATTGGTGAACAATATTAAACAGTGAATTTAACTCAATAGCGGCCCGTAATTTCTCAAGTTTCTCTGCAGTCTCTGAGGAGGTATGCACCATAGTTGTGAATTCAACAGGCCAATGGTGCAGGATGGTACTGACAAATGAAGCAATTGAATCAGGTTGCTCTTTACTCAGAATGTCTGGGAGTATTTCTGCAAAGAAAGGAGCAACACTACGCCATTGATGTAAATCACAAGCAACATGAAAGAAGGTTTCTGGCAACCTTTCACTCTTCTGCAATAAAATATAACCTCGACATTGATTAGTGACGGGATCGACAGGTTCAAATGCTTGCCATAACAAAGGCAGAGAAACCCAGTGAGGTGGATATTTGAAACGGGCAACATCCAGCAGAAGAACTAGATCCCGCTGTGGATGATAGCCACCAATTGGTGAAAAGTGACCATCACCCGTTTGTCCCAATACCTTTCGGCTGTAGGAAACAACTAGATGAATATCACCTGACGCCGCAGTCACCTCCTCAACTGCTTGCCGAAAGTTTTCCAAGCTGCTTTGGTGGTAACGGTTAGGTTTTACAACAGCACCGTTGCAACGTGCGATACAGACAAACTCATCAAAGGTGATACCGTTTTCTTTAATGACTGAAAGAGGTAAACAACAGTCTAAAAATTCCTCTCCATACCATCTCCACACCCCTTTCCAAATGCGACCCGGATCGATGGATAAGGCATTAAGAACAACAACTAAACTACCCAATCCACAAAAAGCGGGTTCTGCTTGAGTATGAAACTGTTCCGCTAGAGCAAAATACCCTTCCATACCTCCCAATGCCAAGGCTTCTCGAAATATTTGCTTTCCCTCTACGGAGGAAAAGGCAATAGCAGAATCTGGGAGTGAACGACGATAAAACCCTTGAGCAGACATGGAGTGTTTTAACCCTGATTGCTTATGGTGCTAATCAATATTATGCAAAATCGTCACATTGATAATGATGAAGGCACCTATTTACTATTTTTTTAATTTTAGCAATAAAACGCTGCGAAGGTTGGACTTTCTGGGTGCAAATTTAAAAAACGTGACCATTTGCGAGGGACAGCTAGGCATCAAGCTGATGAAACAATTCGGGGATTTGCCACAGATTGAGCATTATGCAGCTCGGATCGATCAAGCTTTTCTAAATAGCCTCAATCACGCGCTCGATGTTTGAGAAACGTCTGGTCAACAGTTGTAATAGTTGCAATCAATCAAAGTTAAACCGGTGATTGGGATTGGCACTGAGGTGGTCGATGCTCAGGGGATTTATATTGAGGTGGCTGATAACGACACGGGAATTAGCAAATATCTCACAGCGCCACTCTCTGCTCCCTTGCTGGTTGGCAGAACCAGAAAAATCGTCAAAAATTACTCTCAGATATCGGATAATTGTAGCTCCGCCAAAAGGAGAGTTAAAGTGTTTTTAGCAAGCGGTAAAGGTACTAAATTTCGGATATAACTTCCGCTGCAACACAGTTAATTAATAGTATTTACCGTTGGGTGGGGGCGGGTTTTTGAGATTGTTTGTTTGAGTCAGAAGTTGTTTTGAACCGCCCCTACAATGACTGCACAAAATTTGTCAACTGAGTTCGGCAATGAGCCTAGAATTGACTTCGCTGCTAATTTTGTACTCGCACTGCTGTTGCAGCGGACACTCGCCGCAGCGGGGGTTTCTTGCAGTGCAAACTGCCGCCCCGAAGTCCAGCAAACCCAAATTCCAGGGCCCGACTTGCTGTTTGGGAGCGACTCGTTCTGCGGCTTCCCAAAGTTCGGGCGATCGCGATTTTACCTTACCGCCGTCAATCCCAAAAAAACGCTGCAAAATCCGAGCAACATTCGTATCGAGCACCGCTTTTGGCTGTCCGAAAGCATTAGCGCAAACCGATCGCGCAATGTACTTCCCAACTCCGGGAAGTTCCAGCAACTGAGCTTCCGTGCGGGGAACATTTCCCTGATAATGTTCTAAGATAACCAGCACCGATTCCCGCAGCTTTGGCGCCCGAAAAAAAAGGCCCAAAGGCTGCAACAAACTAGCAACTTCCGCAGCAGGCGCGGCCGCTAAATCCGAGAGAGTCGGATATCGATCGACAAATTCTTGATAAATCGGAGCCACTGTAGCGGCAGTAGTCTTTTGCAGCAACAACTCCGCCACCAAAATCGCGTAGGGGTCGCAGGTACGCCGCCAAGGAAAATCACGGAAATTATGCCGGGCCCAAGCTTTCAGCCGGCGTTGAAACCACCGGATTTTAGCAGCGTCTAAATGCTTTGACCCAGGCTCCATATCGGAAGAAAAAACAACGGTATTTAAGGCAGGCATTTGATTGGTACTTTTGATAAATTGCTAAGTTTATATCTATATATTAGCAGATTTAAATAATTTGTAAAACTATCTTTTTATGCTCTAGTTCTTCTCTTCCTCTGCCTACTCGGCGTCCTCTGCAGTTTATAAAAAAAACCTTATTAACTACCCGCCCGACCCCGGAACCTAGAAACAACTTTGATTTCAAATATTTGAAAAATGTAAAATTTTGTATATTAAAGAAAAAAACCGCCAGAGAATAGACGATAGTTGATATTCAACAGATTTTTTTCGATAGTCCGCGAAAACAAATTTTAATCAGGTAATAAAATGGTAGTAGCAGCACCTGTTCAATCCGGCAGTCAGTCGATTTTTCAAACTCGCTACGACAACTTTATCGGCGGCAAGTGGGTGCCACCGGTGAAAGGAAAATACTCGGAAAACCTTTCTCCAATTACAGGAAAATCAATTTGTCAAATCCCCCGATCGAGCGCGGAGGATGTAGAATTGGCACTGGATGCCGCCCACGCCGCGAAAGACAAGTGGGGTAAGACTTCCCCAGCCGATAGGGCGCGGGTTTTACACAAAATAGCCGATCGAATCGAAGAAAACCTCGATCGCCTCGCCATCGCCGAAACCTGGGACAACGGTAAACCAATTCGCGAAACCCGCATCGCAGACATACCGCTGGCGATCGACCATTTCCGCTACTTCGCAAGCTGCATCCGAACTCAAGAAGGGTCGATCGGCGAACTCGACGGAACCACCGTCGCCTACCACTTCCACGAACCCCTAGGCGTCATCGGACAAATCATCCCCTGGAACTTCCCGATATTAATGGCCGCCTGGAAACTCGCCCCAGCCCTCGCCGCCGGCAACTGCGTTGTCCTCAAACCAGCAGGCCCCACCCCCGCGTCAATCTTGGTACTGATGGAAATCATCGCCGACTTAGTACCAGACGGCGTTATCAACGTCATTAACGGGCCCGGCGCCGAAATCGGCAAAACCCTCGCCACCAGTCCCCGGATTGCCAAAGTCGCCTTCACCGGCGAAACCACCACCGGCAGGCTAATCATGCAATACGCCTCCCAAAATGTGATCCCCGTCACCTTAGAATTAGGCGGCAAATCCCCCAACATTTTCTTTGAAGATATCTGCGCCCAAGATGATGAATTCCTCGACAAAGCAGTCGAAGGATTAGTCATGTTTGCCTTCAACCAAGGCGAAGTGTGCACCTGTCCCTCCCGCGCCTTAATTCAGGAGTCAATCTACGATCGATTCATGGAAAGGGCGATCGATCGTATCCGCCAAATTAAACAAGATAACCCCTTAGATCCGACAACCGCCCTCGGCGCGCAAGTCTCCATCAACCAGATGGAAAAAATCGCCGAATACGTCAAAATCGGTCACGCCGAAGGCGCAGAATGCCTAATTGGTGGCGAAAGAAACATCTTATCCGGCGACTTGCAAGACGGGTATTATTTCCAGCCGACAGTCTTCAAAGGAAACAACAAAATGCGAATTTTCCAAGAAGAAATCTTCGGCCCAGTATTAGCAGTCACCACCTTCAAAGACGAAGCCGAAGCATTAGAAATTGCCAACGATACCCTCTACGGTTTAGGTGCCGGAGTTTGGACCCGCGACATCAACACCGCCTACCGCATGGGCCGCGCCGTTCAAGCAGGTCGCGTGTGGACAAACTGCTATCACCTCTATCCAGCCCACGCAGCATTCGGCGGCTACAAATCATCTGGTATCGGCCGCGAAAATCACAAAATGATGTTAGATCACTACCAGCAAACCAAGAATTTGTTGGTCAGCTACAGCCCGAAAGCATTAGGTTTCTTCTAAGGTTTTAGTCATTGGGAAGAAAGAAAGAAGAAAGACACACTTCAAGGATTCGTCAACTCCTTCTTTCTCTCTTTCCTCTCTTTCTCTGCGTCCTCTGCGCCCTCGGCGGTTCATTTTAAAAAAAATCTCATTCACAAACGAAATAAAATTGCTACACAAAGAGACTGCAATGGAAACTGCCAAAGTCACCGCAACAGAAGCCGCTTTAAAATTAATCAATCATCTCAAAACTCAACACGGAGAATTGATGTTTCACCAATCCGGTGGCTGCTGCGACGGTAGTTCTCCCATGTGCTTTCCCGATGGCGAATTGATAATCGGTGATGGTGACGTATTGCTGGGCGAAATAGGCGGTTGTCCCTTTTATATTGCAGCGCAGCAATACAAGTATTGGCAGCACACGCAGTTAATTATAGACGTGGCATCGGGGCCCGGAGGCAGCGATTTTTCCTTGGAAGGGCCGGATGGAGAGCGTTTTATTACTCGTTCTCGCTTGTTTGTTAATGCTGATTAACTCTGTTTATCCTTAACTTGCCGGCAGTTTCTCTCAAAACATTAATTTGCTTAAGCCTGCAACCCGGTTTCTTTCTTGGGAGCGAAAAAACCTATTTTTATTTAAGTTTTTATCTAAGTTTCTCACGTGGGCTAACGACGACTAATTTTCTGACGAGGGCAAAAGCATCTTATTTGAGAATACTTACTGGACAAAAGTTTCAGACATTATTTGAGTTTAGTTGCCAAAAATCCAACCCTTGTTGAATCAGCCAAATTGCTAGATAAACTCCTGATGTTCCCGCGCCGATAATACCTATCCTACTCTGGGACGAAACCATTTGTGCTTCTCCTGATTTAAGATTGCCGATCGGTTCTCAAACACTATTGTAATTAGGGAAAATCCAATTGGGGCGATCGCTCAATTGCGGATTGAGCTTTTGTTGATAGCGACAGGTTTCACGCTGCCGCTAAAATCAGTATCTGAGCCGGTGCAGGATTAATTATTAATTTGCGACTTCAAAGTTTCTGCACTCAAAACTTCAGAAGACTTTAAACTTGAGTATTTTTAATTAAAGCCAATTCTATTTTTTCACCAGCCTTTTGAGTCACTTGTGCGCGCAAACCGGGCCCAAAAAAAGTAGCTATTTTGTCTTGCTTTTCTTCCCATAAGTCGATCGGCAGTAGTGGCGAATAAAACTCTAAAATTAACCCATAAGCACCGTCAACATCAACTTCCCGTAACCCTTGCAGGAGGGGCCGTTCCTCGTCTGTCGGGGCCAGGCCCAAGCGCTCCAAAGCATCATCTAAGTGCGCGGGTTGGCCGTAGCGAAATCGAGTGATATCTTTGCGGACTTGGTTTTGAGTATCTGTGGCCTGACTTTCTCGCAGGAGGAGAACTTCAGCAGAGGTAGGTTCGGTGAACTCCACTGGTTCGAGTTCGGCGGCTTTCAGGGCCAAACCTCCCAGCAACAGCGGAATTCCATAAAAAAAACCGGCTAGGTTCAGGGTAGGTCTGTCTGTGAAGTAGGCTCCGAACCCGACTGCTGCTATAATACCGCCAACAACTAAGGCTAGGTTTGCTAAAGAAATTTTGCGTAACATATTAGTGAGGTAAGTAGTCCGACAGAAATAATATACTTTAATTATTATCTGTCAAAAAGTCTTGAATAAATTTAGTTTTTTTGCCAAAAGACCTGCAAAAACTGCTAGCATCTATGAGCGCGGGAGCGGTGTGCATCCACAGTCTTGTCTCTAGCTTCAGAAGCTTATCCAGCCGGACTCGTCCGGGCGCGCCATTGGTAAATATCCGTGTTAATTGCGCGGCGTTGGTTCCAGAAGGCAATCGAGATCGGCAGTATCATCAAAGTATACAGAGTGGCGATCGCGATCGACACTCTTGCCCTTTCAACCATTTTTCGGACATGATTAAAGACGAAGACAAACAAACTGCTGGAGCAAACAAGGCGGTTCTGGAGCAGATTAACTCGCTCAAACGTGAAGATGAAAGGCTTTATAATATCTTAGCGATCGATGTCTGGGCCCTAGCCAAGACGATGGATGAATATCAACCGGGATTTTGGGCTGCTTTTATGAAAAACCGGGAGAAGGCCCTGAAGCGATTTTTAGCTGGAATGATGAAAAATAAACCCGCAGATACCAAACGTCCGCCTTTTTTACGCTAAAATGTGGCTGAAGTTGGGCTGCACTTTTGATGTACAATCAAACTATAACACAGACCCAAAAACCCTGAGCAGGTTCATCACTTCCCATATATAAACAGTGAAGGATTTGCCCAAAAAGGGATGTCGGTGAATTAAGAATCTCCGTCTGTTCGCAGGGGGGAATGTCAAATATTTTTGTTAATAGTAGCAAAGGCAAAAAAACATGGATGCACAAACAATCAAAGAGCGCGTAGCAGAGATCGAAGTCAAGCGGGAATCCCTCGTGCGGCTGTTAGATCGATCGGACTTGGGAGCCCTGAGAATAGATGTGAGTCAGGCGATCGAAGAAATTGATGATCTCTTAGAAGAATTCAAGCGTACTTTTAACAGTTAAGTAGTCAGTAGTCAGTTGTCAGTTGTCCGTTGTCCGTTGTCCGTTGTCCGTTGTCCGTTGTCAGTAGTTGTCGCGCATTTAATTTGGATAGTTATGCTAGTAAAAATCTTGTGGGGTGGGCCCCAGAGCCCGCCCAAAAAGTCAAAATTAAATGCAGTACACCTTAATAACTAACAACAACGCACAACTGCTAACTGCAAATTTGACAACTGACAACTGTCAACTGCCAACTGACAACTAACTAATTCATCACAGAACCATATCCATCAGAATTTGCTGAGAGCTCACTTCCGGGCAATTAGCAGGCGGCCGCCGCTGAGAGTAGTGTCCTCCAGACTGCAAATCCCAAGCTTGGCGGTTGTCAGCTAGCATTACCCCCAAAATTTCTTGCAATTCCTTAGCAATTGTCGGGTCTTCCACTTGAACGATCGCCTCAACCCGTCTTGTGAGATTGCGCTGCATCCAGTCAGCCGAACCAATATACACCTCTTCGTCGCCACCGTTGAAAAAATAAAACATCCGAGAATGCTCTAAAAAGCGGCCGATAATACTGATAACTCTGATATTTTCGCTAACACCCTCAACGCCGGGACGCAAACAGCAAATCCCCCGAATAATCAAATCAATTTTAACTCCCGCTTGCGAAGCTTCGTACAAAGCAACAATGATTTGAGGGTCAACTAAAGCGTTCATTTTAGCGACAATGCGGCCACAGCTACCGATGCCGCCTTCGGCCTGCAAGCGGCAGAATTCTGCCTCGCGGCGGATTAAAGCTAAAAATCGATCGCGCATATTGACCGGCGCTACCAATAATTTGCGATAAGATACCTGCCGCGAATAACCAGTCAAATAATTAAACAAATCCGTCAAATCCGAACCCAAATCCTCGCGACAACTCAACAAACCCACATCGGTATACAGTCCGGCTGTTTTGGGATTGTAATTGCCGGTGCCGATGTGGACGTAGCGGCGGATGTACCCCTCCTCGCGACGCACTACCATCACAATTTTGGTGTGGGTTTTGA
Source organism: Microcoleus sp. D2_18a_D3 (assembly GCF_036702455.1). NCBI lineage: Bacteria > Bacillati > Cyanobacteriota > Cyanophyceae > Oscillatoriales > Microcoleaceae > Microcoleus > Microcoleus sp. D2_18a_D3. Next base: position 4,502 of record NZ_JAUBTK010000051.1, on the reverse strand, counting down.
GTCCCACCAAACCGTAAACTACGTGGACTCCAGCTTGTTCTAACTTGCGAGCCCAATTAATATTATTTTCTTCGTCAAACCTAGCTTTGAGCTCTACTAAAACGGCTACCTGCTTGCCGTTTTCCGCAGCTTGAATTAAGGCGCTGACGATCGGCGAATCTCCAGAAGTGCGGTATAAAGTCATCTTAATCGCTAACACGGAGCGATCGTGCGCCGCCTCAGTAATAAACCGCTGCACCGTCGCCGCAAACGAGTGATAAGGATGGTGCAGCATCAAATCCCCCTGCCGGATGGTCGTGAAAATATCCTCGCCCTCTTCAGCATCCAACCTCGATTTGTCTAAAATCCTTGCCGATTCCGAGTTCCGCAAGCGCGGCGGCACAACCGGAGTCCAAGGCGGGTCTTTCAGTTCCGGCACCGGCAGCCCCACAAAAGACATCAAATCCTTGAGGCCTAGCAGCCCCTCTACGACGTAAACATCTTGCTCACCGAGCTCCAGCTCCTCCATCAGCATATCTCGCAGCGCAGGGGGCATAATCGCTTGAATTTCCATCCGCACCGCAGAACCTCCAAACCGACGCTTGCGGAGCTCCTGTTCTATTGCCAGCAGCAAATCCTCTGCCTCATCTTCCTCCACGGTCAAATCGGAATTGCGAGTAATGCGGAACGGGTGATATTCCTCTACGTCCATCCCCGGAAACAAAGCTTCTAAATTGTGGGCAATCACCTGTTCTAGGGGGACGCCAGTCCAAACCGGAGATTTGCCCCTCTGCTGCCACTGCAAATCCCCCGGTAGCGGCACAAACCTCGGTAAAACCTGCGGTACTTTGACGCGGGCAAATAATTCTTCCCGCGTGTCCGGGTCTCTGACTACTACTGCTAAATTGAGGCTGAGATTGGAAAGGTAGGGGAATGGGTGGCTGGGGTCAACTGCTAGGGGAGTGAGTACGGGAAATACTTGTTCTTTGAAGTAGCGGTGCAAGTAATTGCGCTGTTCTTGATTGAGGTCAATGTAGTCGAGAATGTAGATTTCGCTTGCTGCTAGTTTCGGCCGCAGGGTTTGCTCAAAATACGAGTGCTGCTGAGTAACCATCGGCAAAAGCCGCTTGTTAAGGGCATCTAGCTGTTGTTGGGGAGTGCGGCCGTCGGAGGTTAATTTGCTGACTTTTGCGTGTACTTGTTGTTTGAGGGCGCCCACGCGCACCATAAAATATTCGTCTAGGTTGGAGCTAAAAATAGCGAGAAATTTGAGTCTTTCTAGGAGGGGCGTGCGGGGGTCGAGGGCTTCGTGGAGCACGCGGTTGTTGAATTCTAGCCAGCTTTGTTCTCGGTTGAAGTAGTATTGGGGGTCGCTGAGGTTGATTTCAGTGTAGGTTTTGGCGGGGGTCTTTTTTGGCTTGGGCATGGTTTGGGGGAGTCTTTGGGAGGCTCGGTTGATCGCATCTGTGAATTAGTATCGCAGGTTAAACTATTTGTTCGCATCTGCTTTTGGTCGATCGCACATTTTTGTCTGTCATCCGCGAGGGTCTGGTACACAATATGTGTAGGGACACGGCAGTAGGGAAACGGCCCAGGCTAAGTTCTGCCCCTGGACCTGCGACTTATCCCCTCGCCCCAATCCAATTCTGTACCGCATTCAGCAAGTCCTCTTGATTTGGCCCAAAACCTGTTAACGGCAATTCCAGCGGTGGGTTAAGCGTGCCATGCTTGATAAAAGTCTGGGTAAGTGATATTTTCGGCACACTCCCAGATGACTCTGTGACATCTTTCATTCCGACCAAAATCATTTTTGTAGATTTCGGAAGTTAGGCGATTTTTCAAACCTGAGACTGCGGTGGCGAAGTGTTTACCTTTCATAATTTCCAGTAAGCTATCTGCCGGGTCAAAAATAGAATATTCAGGGTGATAATTAGGAATCAACTCTATTAAAGTCGCGAGCGCAACTGGGTGATATTTCTCTATTTTACCTAAGGTAGATGCCGCTCGACACCGGGTATCTGGATCACCTGAATTGCGGATTAACTCGACTAAAGTGGCCAGCGCAACTGGGTTATTGTTGTCTATTTCTCCCAAATATTCTGCCGCTTGAAGCCGGGTCTGTTCATCACCTGAAGTGCGGATTAACTCGACGAAAGCGGCGAGCGCAACTGGGTTATTTTTTCCTATTTTTTTAAATTGAATTCCCAATTCCCACCGATGATATGCATTCTGAGAAGTGCCGAGCAACTCGACTAAAGTGGAGATCGCAACTGGGTTATTGTTATCTATTTTTCCTAAGCTAGATACCGCTTGAAGCCGGGTAGATTCACTTTGACAATTACCGAGCAACTCGACTAAACCGAAGATAGCCTCTGGGTTATTTTTGCCTATTTTCCCTAAGCTTTCTGCCGCTGACCACCGGGTACTTTCTGCACCGGAATTGCGGATTAACTCGACTAAAGCGGCGATCGCAACTGGGTTATCTTTGCCTATTTTACCTAAGCTATCTGCCGCTGACCACCGGGTTTTTTCATTGGAATTGCGGCTTAACTCGACTAAAGCGCTGATTGCAACTGGGTTATCTTTATCTATTTTCCCTAAGCATTCTGCCGCTCGCCACCGGGTAACTTTTTTATTACCTGACTTGCGAATTAACTCGACTAAAGCAGCGATTGCAACTGGGTTATTTTTGCCGATTATTGCTAATTTTTGGGCTGCTTGATAACGAGTATCTTTAGGACGGTAGTTGCGGATTGACTCCAATAAAGTTTCGATCGCTACCGGGTTATCTTTGTCTATCCTACCTAAAATTTCTGCCGCTCGCTCTTGGGTAACTTTATGCTCTGAAGTGCGAATTAACTCGACTAAAGCGGCGATCGCAACTGGATTATTTTTCCCTATTTTCACTAAGCTATATGCCAATATTATACAGGTAGGTACGTTATGCCTATCGAAAAACGGGTAGAAATGGTTATCAACTGAATTGCGGATTAGTTCTACTAAAGCTGCGATCGCTTCTGGGCTATCTTTGCCTATTTTTCCCAAGCTATATGCCACTCGCTTCCCGGTCTTTTTCTCAACTGACTTGCGGAGTAACTCGACTAAAGTGGCTATCGCAACTGGGTTATTTTTTTCTATTTTCCCTAAGCTCTCTGCCGCTACACACCGGGTATGTTCATCCTGAGAAGTACCGATTAACTCGACTAAAGCGGAGATAGTTTCTGGGTGATATTTGCCTATTTCCCCTAAGCTTTTTGTCGATCGCCTCCGGGTATATTCATCACCTGAATTGCGGATAAACTCGACTAAAGCGGAACTCGCCTTTTCCCGATCCGTCTCTTTCAGAACTTCCCTTGATCTATCAACAATTGGAGCGAGAAATGTCCGCCAGTCCTGTTTTTGGTTATTAAAATAACCAAATCCCCAAATAACAATCTGCGACACAATCTCATCAGCCAGACTACAATCTTTAAACTCAGCAATCCCCGCAGCCGCTAGAAAATATGCCCGATATCCATAAAATTTATCCCACCCAACCTTAAACTTAACCAACGCCTTAATAAACGCTTCCTTTTCCTCCTTCCCAACTTCCTCACGCCCCAACCACAACAAAATAACCTCTTTCCACTGCTTCTCAAAAATGCGGTATCTAGCATCAGGATGTTGCGGATTCTTAGGAAAGTGATTCAAAAAAAAGTGCCAATCCTCAACCGCCAATGCCGCAAAATATTCCTGAAACGTCGGATGGTAAAAAGCATAAATCCCTTCCGCCGTCTCCGCATCCCTCGCCACTAAATTCAGCCAACCCAAATCGCAAGCTAACTCAAACGGCGATGCACCCATCACCCGATATCCCACACTTTCAGGCCACTGAAACCGATCCGTTTCATTTAACATCCCTGAAAGTGCCAATTTCCCCAAAGCCGCATTCAAATCCTGCTGCTGACTCCAATTCAGGCGCGGTTTTTTCCACTGATACAAAGTAGTCACAAACCGCTGATAAAGCTTAGCCTTAGTATCCGGTAAATCGCCATCCAACGACTGCCAAGTGCCGCACAATAACGAACATCTCAGGGGATTTTTCACTAAATCTCGAATTCGCTCTTTTCCCGATGCTGCTAATGCTTCCCGTAGCTGTTGAGCAAGAACCCCCCCAGCCCCCCTTGCTAAGGGGGGAGCAAGAGTTTCATCTAATTCTTCCCCTGGCTGTTGAGAAAGCACCCCCCCAGCCCCCCTTGCTAAGGGGGGAGCAAGAGTTTCATCTAATTCTTCCCCTGGCTGTTGAGAAAGCACCCCCCCAGCCCCCCTTGCTAAGGGGGGAGCAAGAGTTTCATCTATTTCTTCCCCTGGCTGTTGAGAAAGCACCCCCCCAGCCCCCCTTGCTAAGGGGGGAGCAAGAGTTTCATCTAATTCTGTACTCTCATCTTCTCTTGTCCCCCCCCTTACCAAGCTATGCCTTACTCACATCTTTCTTAACAAAACTCAGATGGGTGTAGCAGCAAGGGTTAGAGCGTCGATGGTGA